>CAYPKC010000108.1:0-4186 GCA_964411215.1 uncultured Eggerthellaceae bacterium
AGCAAAACGGCACGTGGCGCTTCAGCGAACTGCTCAAGCAGATGCCGGTGCGCACCCTTTTTCGTAGTGGTATCAGCATCCATGCGAATAACGGGAATCGAAGGTGAGTCCGTGCGTTCAAAGCCCGCCGCCTCAGGTTCGCTTCCGACTTCCGCATCCAGAAAGGCGCGCAGCTCATCTTCAACACGCTCTGTTCCGGCGCCATATTTGGCGACATAAGGGCTTTTGCACACGGGACAGACGGGCGGTGCGCCTACGGTGTAGCCGCAATGGTGGCACATCAAGCTATTGTTCTTCGCGTGATAAGTCAGCGTGGTAGAACACGATATGCATTTCGGCACAAAGCCGCAGTCCTTGCAGATCAAAAACTGCGCAAAGCCCCGCTGGTTCAACAACAGCACGACTTTATGCCCCAACTCAAGCTCTTCTTTCATAGCGCGTTTCAGGCGCGTCGAAAACATCTCGCTTTTGCTGGCTTGAAACTCCTGTGCCATATCAACGATCTCGATCTGCGGCATAGCTCGCCCATTAACACGCTCCGGCATAGAAGCAACATGCCAAGTATCTTTGCGATTGGCCTGGTACAAGGCATCGATCGAAGGAGTTGCAGAACCGAGTATCAGCGTGCCTTTGCGTTTTGCCATCATCCATGCGGCGACATCACGGGATACATAACGCGGGGAGCTTTCCTGCTTATAGGTTGTCTCGTGCTCCTCATCGATCACGATAAGCCCCAGATGTTGCAGCGGAGCAAACAGCGCACTTCGCGCGCCAACAACGATGCGTGCTTGTCCTGCGCGTATCATATCCCACGAATCAAAGCGCTCTCCTGCCCCCATGCGCGAATGAAGCACCGCAACGGTATCGCCGAATCTGCCGCGGAAGCGCGCAACCGTTTGGGGTGTGAGCGCAATTTCGGGCACGAGAATGATCGCGCTTTTTCCCTCTTTCAAGGTGCGCTCCATTGCCTGCAGATACACTTCCGTTTTCCCAGAACCCGTAACACCGTCAACCAAAACGACTTCGCCTGCATGGGTGTCATAGGCGCGCTCAATAATGTCGAGAGCCCTGAGTTGCCCTTCCGTGAGCTCATAAGGAAATTCAATGCCTGCATAAGAAAGTGCCGCTGAAGGCGCGTTTGGTTGCTCGTGAGAGGCGTCCGCAGACAGCTCTCCCCTCACGCGTCGCCTTCGCTCAATCTTGATAGCCCCTGCTTTGACAAGTGCCTGTATCGCAGAATTTACCTTTCCATATAAGAGAGTGAGCTCTGACACTTTTATGTCGCCTTCGCGCACCGCATCAAGAACAGCTATCTGCTTGACGGCATTTTTCCGTGGTGTAAAAGATGCGCCAGCTTCTCCCAGCACAAGCCACCGGTCGTCAACTTCTTCAATACGGGGACGCTCGATTCTCCACTGGCCATCATGCGTCTTTACGATGCGGGGAATAGCGCCTGTTGGGGTAAACAGGCGCACGCACGTAGAAAGCGGCGCGACATAGCGCTTCGCAAGGAATCGTGCGCATTCTGCGCCAAACGCATCGAAGAGCGATTTTGAAAGAACCGCTTTTACCTCTTTGAGTCCGCGAAATGCTTCGCCTTCATAGATGTTGACAACGAACCCGACGGCATATCTGCCCCCAAAAGGAACTTGTACCGCGCATCCGATTTCTAAAGGGCGCTCACAGGTCGCGCCCTTATCAACAAGGGATTCAGGAACAGCATAGATATAAGGATCGTCAAGCGATTTGGTAGCGACGTCTATGACGACTTCAGCTAAGAGCATTCGACTTTGCACGCAGGTATATCAAACAGATGGGAAGATACAGCCGTATCCCCTATGCGCATGCTGCCTTAAGCTCTTCGACTTTGTCGGTCTTCTCCCACGTAAACTCAGGAAGCTCGCGTCCAAAATGGCCATACGCTGCCGTCTTGCGGTAGATCGGTCGGCGCAATTTCAGCTGATCGATAATTGCCGCCGGGCGCAGATCGAATACTTTCGCGATCGCGTCTTCAATCTTCTTCTCAGGAACATGGTTAGTACCAAACGTGTCAACCATAATAGAAACAGGCTTGGAGACGCCAATCGCGTAGGCAAGTTGAACTTCGCACCTATCTGCCAGTCCTGCAGCGACAACGTTTTTAGCCACCCAACGTGCAGCATAGGCAGCAGAGCGGTCGACTTTCGTGGGGTCTTTGCCAGAGAAGGCGCCGCCGCCATGACGGCCCATACCGCCGTACGTATCGACAATGATCTTTCTGCCGGTCAATCCAGAATCACCCATCGGACCGCCAATAACAAAACGGCCCGTCGGATTCACGTAGATTTCGGCGTCGTCGGCAAGTTCAATACCCTCTTCTTCAAAGACCGGTCTGATCACGTTTTCGATAATAGCTTCACGAAGCGTATCGATGTCCACATCATCGGAATGCTGCGTTGACACGACAACTTTCTCAACACCAGCGGGCTTGTTGTCGATGTAGCGCACACTCACCTGCGTCTTGCCATCGGGTCGCAAGAACGAAAGCGTGTTGTTCTTGCGGACCTCTGTCAAACGCTCCGCCAGTCTATGTGCGAGATAAATCGGAAGCGGCATGAGCGTGTCGGTTTCATTGACTGCATAACCAAACATCATGCCCTGGTCGCCCGCGCCCACAAGTTCATAAGGATCAGCTGTTGCATCTGCCCCATGCTGTACCTCGAAAGACTCGTCAACGCCTTGAGCGATGTCGGGAGACTGGCCGTGAATGGAGTTCATAACGCCGCACGTGCTCGCGTCGAAACCGAACTTTGCGCGGTTATAGCCGATATCATCAACGACCTCGCGCACGATTGAAGGAACATCGACATAGGCTTGCGTTCTGATCTCGCCGGTCACCATAACGGTACCGGTAGTGACTAACGTCTCGCATGCGCAACGCACTTCGTTGACATCGGCAGGCATGCCCGACGGAGAAATATAGCCTTGAGCTTGCAGTTCGGATTCTTTCGCAAGAATCGCGTCCAAGATAGCATCTGAGATTTGATCGCAGATCTTATCGGGATGCCCTTCGGTAACCGATTCCGAGGTGAAAAGATATGAATTGCCTTGTTGTACAGATTGGTCCATGATTTCCTCCTTCATCGATGATGGCAGGACCACCTTGGCAGTATGCGGCCAGGTTGGTGTCGGGATCGGCGAGCCAACTCTCTTCCCCGACTCTCGATAATGGATTGCATACAGCCGAACATTATACCCATGTTTGAATCGATCTTTCGAATTAACACAATTTGAAAGGGTGGATGGTTTTCGGCCTTGGCACAACCGAAAGGCAGCCCTTATACCCAGTTGATATACGTCCCTTACATGGCGCCGTGCTATATGCCAATTGCATGACTTAGCAGTAACGATTCTCTGCAAGCGCACCGCATTTCAAGCAGCACTTTTAAGCTGTATGAGTATCGATCTTTGAAAGGACGCATCATGCTTACCATTGGATGTCATCTCTCAACCGAAAAAGGCTATTTGCACATGGCCGAAGAGGCAGTTTCCATCAACGCCAACACGTTCCAGTATTTCACTAGAAATCCTCGCGGAGGTGCCATCCGTGCTCTCAACGAAAAGGATCTCACCCAGTACAAGGCCTATGCCAAAGAGCATGGCATCAACGTCATTATGGGGTATGCTCCCTACACCGTTGAACCGGCAAGTGCTGAGCAATCAACGCATGACTTCACCATGATGGTGATGTCCGAAGACCTTGCGCGCCTTGAAGAAATTCCCGGTCAGTTCTATCTCGTACGTCCCGGATCCGGTGTAGGCATCTCCGAAGAAGCCGCCCTTGAAAATGTCTGCGAAGCCTTCAATAAAACCCTATCCCCGTCCATGTCGACCAAGGTGCTTATTGATACCATGTCAGGCGAAGGCAACCAGGTAGGTTATACCTTCGATCAGCTCGCAAGCATGCTTCAGGGCATTAAGCTCTCTGATCATATGGGCATCTGCATCGACTGCAGTGCCGTATGGGCGGCAGGCTATAACATCAAAGATGACCTTGACGGTGTTTTAGACGAGTTTGACAAAAAGATTGGTCTTGAAAAGCTTTGCGCATTCCATCTCAACGACAGCAAAGAGGACTGCGGAAGCCGTGTCGATAGGCATACCCGAATCGGAGAAGGAAAGATCGGTTTTGATGCACTTGCTGCTC
>CAYPKC010000108.1:4196-5261 GCA_964411215.1 uncultured Eggerthellaceae bacterium
TGCTGCTCTTATCAATAACGAGCGCCTCTCACACTGCGCCTTCTATCTCGAAGAGTATGATTCTACGCTCGTTGTCTATGAGCACGACATCAAGCGTTTCCTTGATGCGTACCACAAATAAGGCCTCGCTTGTTTGAGAGGGCTCTCAGAGCGTTATTTCATAAGGTTCTGAAGATCTTTAAGGTCAGAAAGTCCCATGCCTGAAAGTCCCGGTATCGGCATGCCGCGACGGCGCTTTTTGCCTTTCTTGCCTTTCTTTGACGGCATCTGATTCATAGATGCCGTCATTTTTTTGACCATTTTCTTCGTCTCTTGGTATTTTTTCATAAGGTTATTGACGTCAGTCACCGTCACACCCGCACCTGCAGCGATACGCTGGCGGCGTGACGAATTCAAAACCTCGGGCTTTTCGCGCTCTTCCTTGGTCATGGAATTGATGATGACTTCCATATCATCAAGGGCGTTTTCATCCACCTGGCCATTCCCGAGCATCTTGTCGCCACCAGGAAGTGCGCTCACAAGTTTCGAGATGCCGCCCATTTTCCTCACTTGGCGATTCATGGTGATGAAGTCGTTCAGATTGATGGTACCGCGGGCAAGGCGCTCCGCTTCGAGCTCTTCTTCCTCTTCTTGCTGAACGCGTACGGCGTTTTCGATAATCGAAAGCACATCGCCCATACCCAAGATACGCTTTGCCAAACGATCGGGGTAGAACGGCTCAAGGGAGTCAGGCTTTTCGCCTGAAGAGATAAACGTGATTGGCTTGCCGGTCACTTCTCGCACGGAAAGGGCACCGCCGCCACGGGCATCGCCATCCATTTTCGACATAATGACGCCGTCGAAATCGACTTGATTAGCAAAGGCTTCAACGACGCCGACCACATCTTGGCCCGTCATGGCATCAACAACCATGAGCACCTGCTCAGGCTTTGTTGCCTCTTTGATAGCAGCGGCTTCTTGCATCATCTCCTCATCAACATGGAGACGGCCTGCCGTGTCGATAATGACCGTATCACGAAGCGAATTGACGGCTTCCTTAATGCCATTGCGGGCAATCTCGACCGG
>CAYPKC010000109.1:0-5250 GCA_964411215.1 uncultured Eggerthellaceae bacterium
AAATCGGACAGCTTTTCAGTCGTTATGCCAAATCCATCGTTGGTGCCTATTGGGACGATCGCTGCTTTCGTTGCACCCTTTAGCGTAATCGGTGCGTTGTAGCCAACCGATGCACCTGCTGGCAGCTCGCGTACATCGATAACGCGCGCTTCCAAAAAGCCTACCTTGTAAAGATCGGTATCGCCTTCTGCGATAATGCGTCCCGTAAAGGCAGAACCCACGCGCACCGCATCAAACGTAACGCCATCAAAGTTGAAAAGCGCTGGAGAATTTGCCACGTGAACCATGCCCGGCTCAATGCCGCGAGCACGAAGCTCTTCAAGCACGTGCTCAAATGAGGCAATCTGATCAAGGGTGGTTTTCTTATTCCAATACGCAAATGCTGACGGGAAATGCGTATAGATGCCTTCAATATGCACAGACGGATCTTCGTAGCAGCGCGCGATGTCATCAATCTGGGAAGGTAAGAATCCATAACGGGAAAGACCGACGTCGATTTTCACATGGGCGCATGCAAGTCTCCCGCACTCGTGCGCGGCTGAAGACAGGGCTGAAAGCGCCGGCGTTGAACCGACAGAGGCGATACAACCGCTTTGTATAATGGTGTGCGCTTCATCGGCAAGAGCTGTTGATCTCAACACAAGAATGTTCGCATCATCCCCTGCGACCTGACGTAAGGGTGCAATGTCTTCAAGTTCAGTGAGCGCAAAGAAGTCGATATCGTGTTCGCACAGCACTTCTGCGAGCTGTGTGAGCCCGAGGCCATATCCATTTGCTTTCACGACCCCTATAACCGGCACGCCAGCTTTCGCCTTCACCGTTTCAATATTGTGTGCAAGCGCATGCGAATCTACTGCAAAAATGGTCATTTCGCTCCCATCTCCTACCTCTATTATTGCCCGCATACGTTACTATGAGGTTTCGCGATTTTGAAGATAAGAGATACGCCGCCTCATAGACGAAAGTGGACTATGATGGTTTTGATTATAAATTCTGAAAGGTCAAAGATTGCCCGAGGAAACCAGATCAGTCACCTCCTCTGCAAGCATCATTAGTGTATGCGTGGCTATCTCTCGCATAACGGGCTTTGCGAGAACCTGGGCGATGGCCTTTGCTCTCGGTGCAACATTTTTAGCAAGCTCCTATCAAGTTGCCAATAATCTTCCCAATCAGCTTTTTGAACTTGTTATGGGAGGCATGCTCGTCACGGCATTTTTACCAGTCTATATTTCGGTGAAGAAGTCTCTAGGAGAAAAAGCAGGCAACGATTACGCCTCAAGCTTGTTCTCGATCGTCGTATTAATCTTAGGAATCGTCTCTCTCATTGGCATTCTCTTCCCGCAAGCGATCATCTATACGCAGACGTTCTATTCGAATCAAGCTGATATGGGAACAGCTATTATGCTGTTCCAGTTCTTTGCAATACAGACAGTCTTTTATGGAGCTTCATCGGTCTTTTCAGGTTTACTGAATGCGAATCGCGAATACTTCTGGTCATCGATTGCGCCCACCTTCAACAATATTGTCGTGATTGCCACGTTCATTATGTATGCCTTAATAGCGCCATCACATCCTGATATTGCTCTCTATGTGATTGCTATTGGAAATCCCCTTGGTGTGTTTTTGCAAATGGCAATACAGGCGCCTGCCCTTAAAAGACACGGCATACGTCTGAAGCTTCATATCAATTGGCGAGACCCGGCACTCAAAGATACGCTGTCTATTGGCGCACCGGCCATTCTTGTCATGGTGTTTTCTTTTATTACCGTCTCGGTAATGAATGCAGCCTCTTATGCGTTTGCCGATAACGGACCTTCGGTCATTGCGTATTCACGCCTGTGGTACACCCTTCCCTACTCATTTTTGGCTATCCCTATAACCACCGCTATGTTCACGGAGCTCTCTGATATGCGCGCAGAAGGCAATATGCCTGGGGTCATAAAGGGCATACAAACCGGTACGGCGCAAATCATGTTTTTGCTCATACCCTTTACGCTCTACCTTATCGTTTTTTCTGATCAGTTAGTGACGCTCTATCATACCGGTGCGTTTACCGCAGATCGCATTGGGCAGATTGCCGGCTTTCTTGCGGCACTAGCCGTTGCCCTGCCGTTTTACGGTGTGAGCACGTATTTGCAAAAAGCCTTTAGCAGCCTGCGCAAAATGGGTGTCTATGCTGGCGTCAGCATTATTGCAAGTGTTGTGCAGGTAGCGCTCACGGCAGGGGCAGTTGCCGCAAAATCAGCAGGAGCTCCTCTTCCGATTGAAAGCATCGCGTGGGCATCTGCCATCTTTTATGTTGTCGTCGATGTCCTTGCCTTTGTCTATCTCAGGAAGAAATACGGGCATATTGGGATGATGCGCATTGTGAAAGCGAGCATCTTAGGGCTTGTCCTTGGTGCTGCCGGTGCACTTATTGGCGGTCTTATTTCATTTGGACTGCAAACTGCCCTTGTTTCATGGGGAGAATCTATTGGTCGTGCACTTATCTGCGTCATTGTCGGCGGATGCGCCTCTCTGGCAGTCACCTTTGGGGCAGCGCTTAAGATGCATATACCTGAAGCAGCTATGGTTGAAAACTTTGTCTCAGGCGCAAGACGGCGTCTGAAGCGATAAAGGCTCTTCTCTTTGCTGTGCACATCTTTACGGGCTGTTACTTCACTGAGTCTGTGGCGCAAAACGCTCAGGTAAGCAAAAGAAAAGGGAGCTTGCGGCTCCCTTTTGATTTTTCAATAGCATGCACCTTATACTATGGTCTGCGAACGACATGCATACCTTTTTGCATACGATCTTTTACTACTTTGTTATAAGTGCTTGAGCAGTGAATCATTTGACCACCACCGGCATAAATGCCTACATGACCACTTCGTGCAGCAATATCGCCTGGTTGCGGGTCTGCTGGCTCGGGCCAGTTGTACATCACTTGTGACGTTGCAAGCCTTCCAACCCTGTTTCCCGTCAAGCAATAGGAAACAAAAGCAGAGCAGTCATACACCTCAGGTCCTACGGCGCCGTAATGGTATTTAAAGCAACCAATGGAATTGACAGCGCGCTCATAGCAACTGCCTCCGCTAAACGCAGGAACTTTAATGTTGCCGCCACCGCTTGGCTTACTGCTTGAACCACCGCCCGAACTGTCACCTGAGCTTGTGCCATTGTTACGGTTTGCAGCAGCCTGTTCGGCCGCTACACGCTGGCGTTGACGCTCCACTTCAGCCGCTGCTTCCGCTTGACGCGCCGCTTCTTCTTGCTGCAAAAGCTGTTGTGCTTCGGCAGACAGCGTGTTGTACGTATGTTGCAACTCGTCTACGAGTCTTTGTCCTTCATCAGTTAAGCGTTTGGCGGTAGCAGCTTGTTCTGCAGCTACAGCTTCTTGACGAGCGTACTCTTCCTTTTCAGACTGAACTTCAGCACGAAGTGTTTTTGTCTCATCTACCATCTTGGCATCTTCTTCATTCATATTATTCAAGATGCTCCAATTTTGGGTAAATGCCTGGAAAGAAGTAGCGCCAAGTAAAAGGTCTATAACTGAAGACGATCCCGATCGGTACATGCTTCGAGCACGCGTGCCAAGATGATCTTGGAGCGTGGAAATCTTTCCTGATGCTTCATCAATACGCGTCTGCGCTTCATCCATACGAGCCTGGGCTGCTGCCTGGGCATCGAGCGCATCTTCATATTGAGCCGTAGATTGATCAAGCTTCTCCTGCATATCGCGAAGGCGTCCAAGGGCTGCTTGTGCCTCAGCTTTTTTCTCTGCAGAAGTAACCGCGAATGCTTGTACCGGATTCCAAGTTAAAAGTGCCGCTGACGCACCTGCGATTGCTGCACCAGCGATGAAAGATCGTCTGCTTAGTTCGTTTGTATGCTCACTCATATAGTAGAAGTGACCTCCTTAAAAGAGCACAAGTATGTTTGCAAACTCGGACATATGATAACACGATGAATTAAGAGGCACAAAACGATGTGATGACAACTACACAATATCACGATGACGTTGCACACGAAATAACCTCGTTTTGCCAACTTGAGCTGAATGCGGTATCGTTTTCGCAATGGAGAAATTGGGGATCATAGGCGGCATGGGACCTGCCGCAACAGCACGGCTTTTTAGTCGTATTGTCGATTTTACTGATGTCGAAAGCGACCAGGAGCATATCGATATTACGATCTATAATCGCCCAACCATTCCCGATCGTACTGCTTATCTCCTCGGGAAGAGTGCAGAGTCTTTCGTACCTCATCTTATCGAGATCGCACATAAGCTTGAACGCGAAGGATGCACGGTGCTTGCCATCCCATGCAATACCTCGCATGCACGCATTAAAGAGATTGAAGCAGCGCTGAGTTCTGCGCGCATTGTGAATATGCCTTTGGCTTCAACGACGCTCGCAACCAAACTCGGCTGCGAGAAGGTCGGCATCCTTGCGACCGATGGCACTATACAAACCGGCGTCTTCCAAACCTATGCCGACTACGTGCGTATTGGATCAGCAATTCCATCCCCTACCGCGCAACAATCCGTCATGGATATTATCTACAAGTGGGTAAAAGCCGGAAGCATTCCTGATTGGCATCTTCTTGAAGGTCCTTTTGAAGACTTGTCGGCACAGGGCTGTGACGCTTTTATTCTCGGATGCACCGAGCTCTCGCTTATCGAGGTTGCTCCTTTTTATAACGACATCCCCATTATTGATGCGCTTGATGCGCTTGCGTGGCAATGCGTTATTGAATGCGGCGCTCGGGCTAAAGATCTTAAGGACAGCTATCTTATATAGAGAACACTACGATAGAGAGCGCTAAGCGCGAGATAGCTTTCGCCGTTAGTGGAGAGAGATGGCTTTCACCGTTACTTAAACTGCTTGCCGCCCGTATTCCAGAAGAATCGTTTGAACTTCCTAATCTGGTTGTAATACATCACGTTTGACCAGAATTCATGGGCAAACGTATCGGGCACATAATGCAAAGGATAAGGATCTTTTGTTACGCGCCAGCGTTGTAGAACACGGTCAAGTAAAGGCTTATCCGCTATGCTCTTTTTGAGCCCATAGGTCGGGACACAGCAATAGGCAAAAGGTTTGTATGCTTCTGTACAGGGAATGTCTTTTCCTAAGACAAAATAATCCACAATGAGCGTAATGAAATTGATGCCGCCTAAGCTCATGTAGTACGTACTTCTCCCCGCCCTGATATTGATTTCAAAGAAGACACAACGGCCGGTGCGGCGATCATACTTGAGATCGAAATTGC
>CAYPKC010000110.1:0-5194 GCA_964411215.1 uncultured Eggerthellaceae bacterium
CTTGTCGCTCTGAACGTCGGACCAGAAGAGGTATTGATCGAATGCAATTCGGCATTCATTGACACTATCTGCACAGTAGTAAGTGCGCTTTGTGTCGTTGTCATTGTCGCGTTCGCCGTGAAGTACAAAAACATCATTGCCGGCGTCCTTGCGATTGTTCAGATCGTCATTGTGGCGATTGTCGAATTTGGCTTTGCGCACGAAATGGAAGTGACCTACGGTCTCTACATCGATTCGCTTTCACTCCTCATGGCGCTCATTATCGGCGTTATCGGAAGCGGTATTTGCGTCTATGCGATTGGATACATGGAGGACTTCCAAAAGCATGAACCTGAGGGTGCAAAAGATAGGCGTCCAACGTTTTTTGCCCTCATGTTTGTGTTTTTGTCTGCCATGTATGTCATTGTCTTTTCCAACAACATGTCATGGATGTTTACCGGCTGGGAAGTAACCACCTTATGTTCGTTCCTCCTTATCGGCTATACCAAAACCGAAGAAGCTATTCGCAATGCTTTCCGCCAGATCATTATGAATCTTGCTGGCGGCATCGGTTTTATCCTGGCGCTTCTCGTGTGCATCACGCGCATGGGTACCCTTTCATTGACTGAGTTTTTAGCGCTTGCTCAGAGAACTCCCGAAGTTGCCGTTATCGCGGTGGTGCTACTTGCTTTTGCGGGCATTACCAAAGCAGCCCAAATGCCGTTCCAGACCTGGCTTTTAGGCGCCATGGTTGCCCCAACACCCACCAGCGCCCTTCTTCATTCCTCCACCATGGTCAAAGCTGGTGTGTTCTTGTTGGTGAAACTCGCGCCGGCTTTCTTAGTCAGCCCCGTCCCTTCAATGATGGTTATGCTTGTGGGCGGCATTACCTTTGTTCTGTGTTCGTTTATGGCAATATCGCAAACCAACGCCAAACGCGTGCTTGCTTACTCGACGATCGCAAATCTAGGACTCATTACCGCCTGCGCAGGAGTTGGTTCTCCTGCCGCAGTATGGGCAGCATGCATCCTTATCCTGTTCCATGCCATTGCTAAATCGTTGCTCTTCTTATGTGTCGGCACGGCCGAACATCATATTGGCAGCCGCGATATTGAAGACATGGATCTTCTCTTTGAGCGCATGCCGCGCCTGGCCCGTTTTATGATGCTGGGCATTATGTGCATGTTTATTGCACCATTCGGCATGCTTGTGGCCAAATGGGCAACACTTGTCTCCTTTGTCAGCATGGATCAAGTCGCCCTCATTTTGATTTTGGCGTTTGGTTCTGCCGCCACCTTTATGTTCTGGGCAAAATGGCTCGGAAAGCTTGCCGGCATTGCAGGTCGTCCTGAAAACGTCGAGCTTACCGTTCACAAAAGCGAATGGTTTTCCATTATGCTCATGGCAGTTTTGCTCGTCGTAAGCTGCGTCTTGATACCGCTTATTTCTTATGGTCTTGTTGAGCCGTACGTCTATCTTGTCTATGGCTTTGACGGCCAAGATATCTCCACAGACAATCTCTGGATCGCAAGTGTATGTGTTGTGGCCGTTGTCATCGCTCTCTTTACCGGCATCGGACATTCAAAAGCACGCAAAGTCGATGTGTATTTATCCGGCGTCAATGTCAACAACGATGAGCGTGCATTCCAGAATTCATTGTCGGGACAAACAATCGCAACCGCTCGAAACTGGTATATGGATGACTGGTTTGGAGAAGCGCGCGTTGCCCCTGTCGGTGTCGTTTGCAATAGCGTCATTATGGCTGCGGCCATAGTGCTTGCGCTCTGCGGAATCGTTTTGATCTAAGGAGGTGGTCGCTATGGGTATTTATGATTTCATTCTGCCTTTGATAGGAACAGTGGTATTTGCCATCGTTGCTCCCATAATCGGCTGTCTTCTTGCCGGTATTGATCGCATTATCTCGGCTCGTATGCAGGGAAGAGTCGGTCCTCCGCTCCTGCAGCCTTACTATGATGTGCGAAAACTCATGGCCAAGGAGAAGGTCACTGTCAATAGCGTACAAGATGCGTATGTCATCTGCGCCTTTATCTTTGCGTGCGTTGCCGGCGGCATTTTCTTTACCGGAGGCAATCTCTTGATGTGCGTATTCATCATCACGCTTTCAAGCCTTTTCTTCATCATGGCAGCGTATTCTTCACGATCACCCTATGCGGAAGTCGGCGCAAACCGCGAAACGCTGCAAGTGATGTCGTATGAGCCTATGGTGCTGTTGTTCGCTGTCGCGTTTTATATGGCAACGGCTATGATTTTGCCGCTCGATGCGTTTGGCTCTTTTAATGTGTCTTCCATCTTTATCCTTGATCAACCCATTATTGGCTATACCGTCTTTATTTTCTTGGGACTCTTATTTGTCCTCACCATCAAGCTGCGCAAATCTCCATTTGATCTGTCAATGTCACATCATGCTCATCAAGAAATTGTGCGTGGCATGACAACCGAGATGTCTGGCTCGACCTTAGCGCTCGTAGAAATCCTCCACTGGTGCGAAAACGTGCTCTTCTTGGGATGGATCGCCATCTTCTTTATATGGGGCAATCCCTTAAGCCTCATCTTGGGTATCGTTATTGCCCTGGTTGTGTATTTCATTGAAATCCTGATTGACAACAATTTTGCGCGTGTAAAATGGCAATTCATGCTCAAGTCAGCATGGCTTGTTGCCTTGATTGCCGGCGGTATCAACATTGCACTGCTTGCTTTTCTCTAGACGCGACAGGAAGTGAAGCTGATGGGTTATTCCTCTAAATCACCGTGGGTTATCCACTATGACGGCTCAAGCTGCAATGGGTGCGATATTGAAGTGCTCGCTACTCTTTGCCCTGGCTTTGACGGAGAGCGCTTCGGCGTTATCAACACGGGTAATCCCAAACATGCCGATATCTTTCTCATTACGGGATCGATCAACGAACAGAATATCGGTGTTGTGCAAGAGATCTATGAACAGATGATCGAGCCGAAAGTAGTCGTTGCCTGCGGCATTTGCGCCTGTAGTGGAGGCATATTCAAAGATTGCTACAACGTCTTGGGCGGAGCTGACAAAGCTATTCCTGTCGATGTTTATGCGCCAGGATGCGCGGTGCGGCCAGAAACGCTCATCGATGCTATTGTCGAAGGCATTGCCGTTCTTGATAAAAAAGCAGAAGCGATAGCTGCTGAAAAGAAAGAAAGGTAGCCCTATGGAATTCAAAAGCGATTTCAAACCGTTAGAGCTTGCCTCTCTCCATACGGTAGTCGAAGATCTTCATCATGACGGATGGCGCTATGTCCAGATCTTGGCAGTGAACAAAGACAATGGAGTTGACCTAGTCTATTCGTTTATGAAAGACGGCACCCTTGATAACTATGTCATTTCCGATGTCGCACGCGATGCGCATGTTCCTTCCATCAGTGATTTGTATCTGGAAGCATTTGTCTGTGAAAACGAGATCCATGACCTCTTTGGTGTGGCCTATCAAAACATCGCAATCGATTTCTTGGGCAACTTCTATCACCTTTCAACGGAAAAGCCCATGACTATCATCTCTCCTGAGCAACTTGCTGAGCGTGAAAAGCTGAAGAAGATTGCTGCAGCAAAAGCAGCAAAAGCGGAAAAAGAAGCACATGCTGCCAAAGCCGATTCAGCTGCATCATCTTCAGAAGAGGCGGCCTCGGCTGTTTCTGATGAGGAAGTTGCCGAAAAGCTGAAGCATATGGATCCGGAAAAGGCAGCTAAGGTCAAAGCGGCACTTGAGGCAAAAAGGAAGAAAGAAACTGCCCAAAAAGAGTCGTCTGAGACAAGCGCATCACAAGAAGGGGAGGGAAGATAGCGATGAGCAAAGCAAGTATTATTCCATTTGGTCCGCAACATCCCGTACTTCCCGAGCCGTTGCACTTAGATCTCGTTGTTGAAGACGAGACGGTCGTCGATTGCATTCCGCAAATCGGATTTGTCCATCGAGGACTTGAAAAGCTGGTAGAAACCCGCGATTATAATCAATTCATCTATGTTGCAGAGCGCATTTGCGGCATTTGCGCCATGGGTCACAGTCTCGGTTATGCCGAGACGGTCGAAAGCCTTATGGGTATTGAAGTGCCCAAGCGTGCAGAATATTTGCGCGTGATCTGGCATGAGCTCTCAAGAATTCATTCCCATCTGCTTTGGCTCGGTCTTGCAGCCGATGCTTTCGGATTCGAGTCCATGTTCATGCATTGCTGGCGTCTGCGTGAGCGCATTCTTGATATCTTTGAAAAGACGACAGGCGGTCGCGTCATTTTATCGGTCGTGTCTGTCGGCGGCGTTGTGAGAGACATGGATACAACCGTATTGCGCGAGATTATACATGTGCTTGACGGCATCAAAAGCGATTATAAGAAGATCGTTGATACGCTTTTGACCGATATGTCCGTCAAAAACCGTACGGTCGGTGTCGGTACCATCTCATATGACCAAGCCCTTGATCTCTCAATGGTAGGACCTTTCGCCCGTGCCTCAGGTGTCAATTACGATGTGCGCATGTTTGGCAAAGGCGCCTATGGCGACCTTGTCGATTTCGAGCCGATTGTGGATAACAGCGGAGACTGCTATGGACGCGTCAAGGTCCGCTGTTTAGAAGTATTCCAATCGATCGAGATCATCCGCGAACTTGTCTCGAAGATTCCTGATGGCGATATTGCTGTTAAAGTCAAAGGCAATCCGGAAGAAGGTGCTCAAGCGTCTAATGTCTTGGAACAGCCTCGCGGGGAATGCTACTACTATGCGCGCGGCAACGGTTCGAAATACCTTGAACGCATGCGTATGAGAACACCCACTTCACAAAATCTTGCCGGCATGACGGTGGCACTCAAAGGCTGCGATCTTGCCGATGTCAATATGATTATTTTGACTATTGATCCCTGTATTTCATGCACAGAAAGGTAGTCGAATGGGAAGTTTTAAACTCGGTGGCATGACATTCGGCTCGCTCTTCAAGAAGCCAGAAACGCTGTGCTATCCATTTGAAACAAAGGAGCCTTATCCGGGGCAAAAAGGCCATATTGTAAATGATGTTGAGAACTGCATCTTATGCGGTATGTGCCAAAAAACGTGTCCGTGCCATTGCATTTGTGTCGACAAGGCAACACGCTCCTGGGAGATAGATCCGTTTTCATGCATCCAATGCGGAAGTTGCGTGAGAGCTTGTCCCACCCATTGTCTTTCTATGAGTGGAGAGGCGACATC
>CAYPKC010000111.1:0-4553 GCA_964411215.1 uncultured Eggerthellaceae bacterium
TGCTCTTTACGTTCAAGGCCTATCTTGAGAATAACTGCAATACAACGGAGACGGCGAAAAAGCTTTTTATCCATCGCAACTCCATGCAATATCGCCTTTCCCGTATTGACGCCATTGTCGACAATGATTTTCCCGATGCGGATTATCACAACGCAAAGGTTCGAAACGACCTGTCCTTTTCCTATCTGTGCATGGATTTGTGGCTCGATCCTCGGCTGAAGAACCAAAAGCCCATAGCGTAGAGCAAAAGGACTTTGTGTGAATTGCACAAAGGCTTTTCATATTTTGGATTCTGACGCCCTTGAAACATTTCGGCAACGGAAATATTATCTCTACATTGGCTTAAATGTATTTTCCAAACAAGAGGAGAGGAAAATGGCAGAAACCGCAGTAAAAAAACAAAATGAAGATCGCGTAAGCGATATCGCTGAGGCTATCGAACCTTATGACAAGGTGTGGGGCGTTGGCGCATCTGGATTCGTCACGGATCCTTCTCCGTTCCCAAGGATCAACAGGATCTTGGACGATACCGAGAAGACCACCAATGGCGAGGCATTCCCGGAGCGTGCCGTTCTGCTTACCGAGGCACTGAAAGAGCATAGCAACGAACCGATGATCGTTCGCATGGCTTATGGCATGAAGAAGATCTTCGAAGAGCTGCCCGTTCGCATCTATGATAACGAGCTTTTGGTCGGTACCCTTGGCACCACCAAGAAGGGTGCTGGCGTTTTTCCTGAGTTCGGTCTCGAGTGGGTTCTTGACGAGATGGAAAACGGCCTGCTCGGCTACAGCGAGCAGAGAACGCATGACTACTTCACCCATACGCAGGAGACCTATGAGGCTTTGAAGGCACTCGAGGACTTCTGGGATGGCAAGTCTTGCGAGCAGCAGCTTCTTCCGATGCTCACCGAAGACGAGATCAAAGGCTCATATCTCGAAAAGGCTCTGTTCTTGTGCAACGCATACATCTTCTGCGGCGCAGGTCACCTTGGCATCAACTACGATCGCGTGCTTGGCATGGGCTTCGGCGGCATCCATGACGAGATCGAAGGCAAGCTTGCCGAGGTCGAGGGCAAGAGCGATCCCGAGAGCATTGAGAAGGCTATCTTCTACAAGGCATGCCTGATCGCCAACGAGGGTGCAACCAACTACATCCGCAACTATGCAAACAAGGCGCGCGAGATGGCAGAGACCGAGTCCGACGACGTTCGCAAGAAAGAGCTTCTCGAGATCGCTGACGTGTGCGATTGGATCGCCACTGAGAAGCCGCGCACGTTCCGCGAGGCTATCCAGCTCGTGCTCTTCGCTAACACGCTCGTACAGATCGAATCGAACGGCCACTCCATCTCCTATGGCCGCTTCGACCAGTACATGTATCCGTTCTACACCAATGACATCCTGCAGGGCACCTCGACGCGCGAGGAAATGCAGGAGCTCATGGAGAACTTCCACATCAAGATTTGGGATATGAACAAGCTTCGCGACCATGTCTCCATCAACATCTTCGCTAATGGTGGCATCGGTGGCCCGGCGCTTACCGTCGGCGGCATTCTTCCTGATGGTTCAGACGGCACCAATGACCTTTCCTTCATGGTGCTCGATGCTGTTGCTCATACGCGTATTCCGTGCCCGTGGACGGCAGTCCGCCTACACAACAACACGCCGTATGAACTCAAAGTCAAGACGGCTAACCTCATTCGCCTTGGCCTTGGCGAGCCGAAGATCTTCAACGACGAGGTCACCGTTCCGATGATGATCGAGAACGGCCGTACGGCTGAAGATGCTCGCGACTACCAGGTCGTTGGCTGCGTAGAGCCAGACGCAACTGGCAAGGAGTATGGCTGGCATGACGCTGCTTACTTCAACATGAACAAGGTGTTGGAGCTCGCCATCAACCATGGTCGTTGCAACGAGTGCTCTTCCGAGTGCCCGCGCTATGCAAAGTGCGCAGGCATTGGCAAGCAGCTCGGCATCGATGTGGGCGGTCTTGATACCTTCGAGACGTTCGACGAGGTTGTCGAGGCTTACGACAAGGAGATGGAGTACTGGGTTGACAAGATGACCGCCATGCTCGTCAAGATCGACATGGTTCACCAGAAGGTCAAGCCGCTTCCGTACCTCTCAACCGTTATGGAAGGCCCGATCGAGAATGGCGTTGACGTCACCGCTGGCGGCGCAAAATACAACTTCTCTGGTCCTCAGGGCGTTGGTATCGGCAGCGTTGCAGACGGTCTGTCCACCATCAAGCAGCTCGTCTTCGAAGAGAAGAAGGTTACGGGCGAAGAGCTTCTCCAGGCTGTCAAGGATAACTGGGTCGGCCATGAGCAGCTTCTCTCCTACGTGAACTCCGATCGCGTCCATCACTATGGCAACGACGACGATTACGCAGACGACATGGCAAAGATCGCTTTCAACACCTACTGCAAGCATGTCAACGGCAGACCGACTGCTCACGACGGTCATTTCCAGGCCGGTGCTTACTCCGTAGCCGTGAACGTTGCTCTTGGTATGAACCAGTACGCTTCTGTTGAAGGCCGTGTTGCCTACGAGCCGATTTCTGACTGCATGGGTGCTGTACACACGCTGAACAAGCCGCATGACGTGTCTGGCCCGTCTGCTATCTGCAACTCCGTGACCAAGATCGACCACTCTCGCGCTGGCAACGGAACGCTGCTTAACTGGCGCTTCTCTCCGACCACGCTTGAGGGTAATGCGGGTCTTAACAGCCTTATCTCTCTGCTTGACACCTATGTACAGAGGAAGGGTATGCACAGCCAGTTCACGGTTGTACATAAGGAAGACCTCCTTGACGCACAGGAGCATCCAGAGAACTACCGCGACCTTCTCGTTCGCGTTGCAGGCTACAGTGCTTACTTCGTAGAGCTTAGCCGCGAGCTTCAGGACGACATTATCGGTCGTACCGAGCTCAACTTCTAGTCGCTCGCGTAAGAGTATCTATGAAGGCGGCAGCGTGTCGGAAGATGCGCTGCCGCTTTTTAATGCCAGATCGATCGGAGTTTGAATGTCTAACAACACGGCTCACATTTCCAATGTCCAGCGCTTTACCATCCACGATGGTCCGGGCGTGCGCACCGAAATCTTCTTCAAGGGGTGTTCGCTGCATTGTAAATGGTGCAGCAATCCTGAGACGATTTCTCTGGGGACTGAAATTGGCCTTTATCCCTCCAAATGCATAGGGCTTGATGTGTGCGGGACGTGTCGTGAGGTATGTCCGCTTGGAGACGACACTCCTTTGGAGTTTGGCGAAGACGGCAAGATTGTTGGAATTGACCGTGAGAGGTGCCCTGAAGATTGCGCGTTGTGCGCGGTGGACTGCTTTCCCGAGGCTCTTAAAGCGTGGGGATACGAAACGACTGTTGACGAGCTGATGGAGATCATTCTGAAGGATCGCCTGTTTTTCATTACGTCCGGAGGCGGCGTTACGCTCAGCGGAGGCGAGGTGCTTCTGCAAAGTGATGTTGCTACCGAGATTTTGAAGCGGTGCAAGGAAGAGAATATCGATACGTGCGTGGAGACAGCGCTGAATGTGAAATGGGAGAACGTGGAAAAGGTGCTCCCGTACCTCGACATGCTGATCACGGATATCAAAACCATGAATACGCCGATCTTCGAGGAATATATCGGTTCTGGCCAAGAACGTGTTTTAGACAATGTGCGCAAGGCGGTTGAAGCGGGTGTGAACACGGTTGTCCGCATTCCGCTGTTGCCGGGCATTAACGATGATGAAGAGAGTCTGGAAAAGACTGCGGACTTTATTCTGAACGATCTGGGCAATAAGATTGTGCAGCTGCAAATTCTGCCTTATCGACGTCTCGGCGAAGAAAAGTACGAATCGCTCGGTCTTGAGTATCCGATGGACTCTGACCCTCGCGTCGTAAATGCCAACGACCCGGATATGCTGTCGCCGGATTCCGTGAAAAAGCGCGTGAGCGAAGTCGCAGCATTCTTCCGCTCGAAGGGTATTAACGCCCACGAAGGCGCAAACGAAATCCTCAACTAAAATGGGACAACGGGAACGAAAACGGGACAACGGGGACGTAGCCTATTGTCCCACTTTGCTTCAAAGTGGGACAATAGGCTACGTCCCCGTTGTCCCGTTTGCTAGCGAAGGAGCGCCTTGCGTTCTTTCCAGTCGGGGAGATGGGTATCAAGGAGTGCCTTAAAGGCACTGCCGTGGCCGCGCTCGAGCAGGTGACAGAGTTCGTGCACGATGACGTACTCCAAACATGACGGGGGATAGAGTGCCAAGCGGGTGTTAAGGCAGATGCGTCCAGTACTCGGCTGACAGCTACCCCAGCGACTTTTCATATTCCTGTAGGCAATCGTCTTCGCCTTAACCCCAATAACGCCTTCCCAATATGCGATCAAAGGAGGTGCCAGCGTACTCACGGTGCGCTTCCATGCCGCCGCATCGTGCGGATGTGCTTGATCTGCAGCTCTTTGCGGAGAATCTTCAAGCTTCTTCAAAAAGAGATCTTTCAAATAGTTCATCTCGAAAATCATATATTAGATAAGATAGAGCTTTAAAGGAG
>CAYPKC010000111.1:4563-5121 GCA_964411215.1 uncultured Eggerthellaceae bacterium
GGGGGAGCACTGACGGTGATTTCGCCCGATGGCAGTATGCGGAGGTTCAGATTCTTTACGCGTTTGCGAACAACGGTGACGGTAAAGCCTGCCAGTTGAACACGCTCAGTATCGGCCATCTTAGACGCCTTGCTCGTGCTTCGCGTTCAGTGCTATGTGATAGGCTTCGTTTTTCGAGAGGCCGAATTCATCCATGAGTGCTTTCGTGATGTCTTTTTGCGAGCCCTTTAGTGCTGCAAGTTCTGCTGCTTTCGCAATGGCATCCTCTGCTGCCTTCGCATGAGTAACTTCTTGCTCTTTATCAGAAGGCGCATCTATCACGATAACCATTTCGCCGCGATTTGCCTGGTCTTGCTCGCGGCGTTTAAACTCTGCGGCAACTTCACCAGTGCTTCCCTGCACGATTTCCTCATGCAATTTTGTCAGTTCGCGACATATCGAAACTTGGCGATGCGGAAAGACCGAACTAATTGAGGCAAGCGCATCAGCTATCCGATGCGGGCTTTCATAAAAGATAAGAGCGGCATCAAGACAGGCGAGTTCTGAAAGCGTCTTGCG
>CAYPKC010000112.1:0-5082 GCA_964411215.1 uncultured Eggerthellaceae bacterium
GCTCATGGGCAAAGCGTTGTGCGTGGCAGACATCGCGACGCTGGTGAATGCGACACAAAGCGCTGTCTCCCACCAGCTACGCATTTTAAAGCAAGCCCATTTGGTGAAGTTCCAGCGCGACGGCAAAAACGTCATCTACTCCCTTGCCGACAACCATGTCTACACCATGCTTGCACAAGGTTTAACCCATATCTGCGAGTAAAGATACTAGTCCAAGATGTAACCCACCTTTGCGAATAAGGAGAACAAGATGAAAAAGACATTTGCATTGCAGGATCTCGAATGTGCCAACTGCGCATCAAAGATGGAATGCGACATTAATAAGCTGCAGGGTGTGAATTGCGCGAAAGTCAATTTCATGGCGAGCAAACTTATGATTGATGCCGAAGACGACTCGTTTAGCCAAGTGCTCGAGCAGGCACAACAGATTTGCAGCGAATATGAGCGCGATTGCTTAATCGTCCGCTAATCGCACCCCCTAACTGCTCACATTAACTCACCCCCCCCACCTGACCACACTACCTCACCCCAGCCTGTCCACCATACACCTACCACACCCCTATCCACCTCGACCAAACCCTACCCACCTACCATGACAAAGAAACAAAAAAGATGGCGCAATAGAATCATCGTGGCGATCGCAGCCTTCGTGGTCGCCTATGCAATCGAGCTCTCCGGCATACTGGAGGCGCAGTTCGGCTCTTTTGCTATCTATGTTGAGTTTGCCCTGTTCCTTATTCCTTATCTGGTCGGTGGCTACGACGTCATAGCAGAAGCATTCCGCAAACTCGTGCATGGCCATGGGCTTGACGAGTCCTTCCTCATGACCATAGCTACCTTTGGTGCTTTTGCGCTGGTCTTCTTCCCAGACTCCGACCCGCATATGGCAGAAGGTGCTGCCGTCATGCTGTTCTATCAGGTGGGCGAGCTCTTCCAAAGCTATGCCGTTGGCAAGTCGCGCAAGTCCATCAAAGACATGATGGATATCGCGCCTGAATACGCCAATGTCTTAGTCGACGGCACCCTTCATGAAGTCAATCCTTCTGACGTGGCCATTGGCGACACTATCGTCGTGAAGCCTGGCGAGCGCATTCCGCTTGATGGCACCGTCACCAAGGGCGAATCGCAAATAGACACCTCGGCGCTCACTGGAGAAAGCGTTCCCCGCACGGTCCATGTGGGCGATGACGTCATTTCAGGCTGCATCAATCTCAATGGCACTATCGAACTTACCGTAGAAAGCCTCTACAAAAACTCAACTGTGAGCAGAATTCTTGAGCTCGTAGAGAACGCCTCTGAAAAGAAGGCGCGTACCGAGAATTTCATCACCAGGTTTGCGCGCTACTACACGCCCATCGTCGTTGGCTTGGCGGTCGCTCTTGCGATTCTGCCCCCGCTTGTACTCACGCTTTCCGGCGCACCGGCTACCGTGTGGCAAGACTGGATCTTCCGCGGCCTCACCTTCCTTGTTGTCTCATGTCCGTGCGCGCTTGTGATCTCCATTCCGCTCTCCTTTTTCGGCGGCATTGGCGGCGCGTCCAAACTGGGAATCCTCGTCAAAGGATCGAACTACCTTGAAATGCTTTCGAAGGTCGAAACCGTTGTCTTTGATAAAACGGGCACTTTGACCTCGGGCACCTTCGAAGTCACCGATATTGTTGCGGCTCAAGGGTTTGACAAAGACTCCGTACTCCGTGCAGCTGCCCATGTTGAAGCTTTCTCAACGCATCCGATCGCGGTTTCGGTGCAAAAAGCCTACCAGGGTGACCTTGATCTTGAGCACGTCCAATCGGTCGAAGAAGTTGCCGGGCGCGGCATGAGCGCTCTTGTCGAAGGGCAAGAAGTCCTGGTGGGCAACGATAAACTCATGGCGCTCCACAACATCAACTACGAAGTTGCGCACTTCGCCGGCACCATGATTCACGTCGCAATTAATCATACGTATGCGGGAACCATTGTCATTGGCGATACGATAAAGGCAGACTCTGCGCAGGCCATCGCGGATTTGCATGCGGAAGGCGTTAGGCGCACGGTCATGCTTACGGGCGACTCAGATAAGGTCGCGAAAGCTGTTTCAGAATCGCTGGGCGTGGACGCGTACTACGCAGAGCTTCTTCCCCAAGATAAAGTGCAGATCCTTGAGCGCATTATGGATGAGCGCCCCGACAGCAAGCATAAAGGAGCCGTCGCTTTCGTTGGCGATGGCATCAATGATGCGCCGGTGCTCACGCGAGCCGATGTCGGCATTGCCATGGGCGCTTTGGGAAGTGACGCAGCTATAGAGGCGGCTGATATCGTTTTGATGGACGATCGTCCGACTCAAATTGCGCAAGCGATAGGGATATCGCGCAAGACAATGCGTATCGTTCGGCAGAACATTATCTTTGCGCTTGGCATCAAATTTGCTGTGCTGATACTTGCCGCACTCGGCATCGCCAACATGTGGATGGCGGTGTTTGCAGACGTCGGCGTGGCCATCATCGCCATACTCAATGCGATGCGTTCAATGCGCGTAAACAAGCGAGATCAAAGCACCAAAAACAATTAGACAACTGTTCTGCAACAGCTTATTCCATAGGCATGTTTGAAATTGACCGGGCGGTATTCTTTTAGCAGTCAAAGTGTTAACAAGGAGGCCGTCATGAGAAAAGAGCGTATCCGCGAATTGGCCGAGAACATCAATGTCTTGGGTCATTTCGATGCAAAAGAATATACAAATCCGCAAGGTCCGGTTGTTTCCCTGTACGTTCCCATCAAGCGCACCGAGCGCGAAGAGAGACGCGATGAGTGGGACAAAGTCGAGTTCAAAGACCTGCTTAACGAAGCAAAGCGCACTCTTTCAGAAACCTATAGCGAAGAGCAAGTTGGGGGCATTCTGACCAAGCTTGACTACATCTTGTCAAACGAAGATCTTCCTTTATGGATCGATGCAAGCGCTGGCCTTGCCCTTCTTGTCAATAATGAAGAGGCTTCGGTCTTCAATATGTCAATCGCACCTGAGCCAACCGTTGTGGTCGGAACGGAGTACTACATCAAGCCGCTTCTGCGTGATGCCCAGTTCTTCTATCACTACAAGCTCTTGCTGCTCAACAGCGATTTCTTCGCCCTGCTCAATGGCGACTACAATGGCGTCCATTTCGAGCCGCTTCCTGCCGAGGTGAAGGAATACTTCGCGCAGACCTATCCTGAATTCGACGGCGAGACCACAGCTCTTGATTACTACAGTCTCGAAGATCACGAATCGCCGTATCATGATCACAAATCCCGCAACGACGTGAAGCAGGAAGAGACGGAGAAGTTCTTCCGCTACGTCAATAAAGTCATGAATGACACGCTGGTAAGGGACCAAAACGTCGACGTCATTTTGGTCACACTCCCTGAGCACGATCACGAGTTCCGCTCAATTTGCACGTTCAAGCAGCTTCTTCCCGAAAGCATTCTGAAGGACGCAAGAACTATGACGGGCAAAGAGCTTCGCGATGCCGCTATCGATATCTTGCAAAAGAAGCGCGACAAGGGCATTGCGAATTTGACCGATGAATATGCAGCACATGCCGCAAAAGGTACTGCTACCGATTCTCTTCCGGACATTGGACTTGCTCTGGTAGAGCGCAAGGTTGGTGCCTTGTTCCTTGAGAAGGGCAAAGGCATACCAGGCACGTTCAACACCAAGACGGGCGAAGTTGATTACGATCCCAGTACCGATCCGACCGACGATAAGAAACTTGATCCCGCGTCACCTGACATTGCAAACGCATTTGCTCTTGCAGCCCTTGAACAAGATGCGCGTGTTTTGGTGCTCGATGCCGACAAGATGCCAACAAAGACAGGAATCGCCGCGCTCTATCGCTACTAACGAAGACATGGTGCTTACTCAGAGAATGAGTGGCGCAAAAGCGATCTTGTGAACACAGCGAGAGCGCTCTGCCCATGTGCATGTAATTGGCCACGCACTCTTAAAGAGCAGATAGACACTAACCCTTGGGAATCCTCAAGGGTTAGTTTTTTATGCATCAGTTTTCAATTTTTATGCATCAGTTTTCAGAATCTGCTGTACGACATATCCCGCAATCATCTGTCCCATGATGGGAGGAAAATAGGACATGGTACCAAGCTCGGTCTTTTCAGAGCGCTTCGCTCCCACTTGCGGTGCGACCTTCTGCGGCCGCTCGCACGAATAAAGCACCTCTACGTGCGTCACGCCATTGTCGCGAGCGATCTTTCTCATTTCCCGACACATAGGACAGCCCTGCGTTTCAAAGAGATCTGCGAAGGCAAGCTTGGTTGGATCGGTTCTATTCGCCGCCCCCATTGAAGAGATAATCGGAATGTTGTGCTTATTTGCGTAAAGCATGAGCGCAAGCTTTGCCGTCAACGTATCAAGAGCATCCACTAGGTAGTCCGGTTTTGCAAAGGGCTCCAAAAGCTCATCAATGGTTTTTCTTTTAATGAACGCATCGAGCGTTTCGACATGCACGGCAGGATCAATGTCGCACGCCATCGCACGCATAACATCAACTTTGCGCTTCCCTACGGTTGAGAGAAAGGCAATCGCTTGCCTATTAATGTTGCTGAGCTCGACTTGGTCTTTGTCAACAAACAGAAAATGGCCAACCCCGGCCCGAACGAGCGCCTCAGCACAGGCAGACCCAACACCGCCTAAACCAAACACGGCAACTCTTGCGTCTTGCAGGGTATGCAGTCCCTCTTCACCGATCATGCGAATGCTGCGCGAATATATCTCTTCAAGTTCCATGCTTCACATCATACAAAAAGATGGCCGAAGGTTTTGCCTTCGGCCATCTGAATAACGAGTATGCGTTCTCGTTTGGATACCTTTGATGCACGTGCCGTCACCTACGAGCGACCCTTGCGCATCATGCAGCCTTCCGCGTCATCGCGGAGCTTCGACTACTTAACGGTAACAGCAGCACCTGCTTCTTCGAGCTTAGCCTTGATCTCGTCTGCCTTCTCCTTATTAACGCCCTCAGCAACAGGAGTAGGTACGCCCTCGACAGCTTCCTTTGCCTCTTTCAGGCCAAGGCCGGTGATCTCGCGAACAACCTTGATGACAGCGATCTT
>CAYPKC010000113.1:0-5077 GCA_964411215.1 uncultured Eggerthellaceae bacterium
CTAAAACACAGCACGATACATGAGGAGAGACAATGAACGAGATACCCGATCTCGGTCAAAAGACTGACGAGATTACCATATATGCTGGTCCTTGCTCTGTTGAAGGGCAAGAAATGTTCGATGAAGTTGCAGCATGCATTAAAGATCTGGGACTTCATTGGATCCGTGGAGGCGCATTCAAGCCTCGCACCAATCCTCACTCCTTCCAAGGATTAGGTGAAGAAGGCTTGAAAATCATGAAAAGCACCGGCGACAGATTCGGCCTTTTAACCCTCACCGAAGTCATGGATTCGGCGCACTGCGAATTAGTGCATTCCTATGTGGATGGATTGCAGATCGGTGCGCGCAACTTCCAGAACTTCTCTTTATTGAAAAAGATTGGCCAAGTCACCGCGCAGTCACATAAGATGGTGCTCTACAAGCGTGGTTTTGCCGGCACGATTGCCGAATGGCTTGCGGCATGCGATTACCTCAACGATTGCGGCAACGACAATATCGTTTTGTGCGAGCGCGGCATTCGTACCTATGAATCAGCAACCCGCTTTACGCTTGATATTGCGGCAGTACCGGTCATTCATAAGCAGTCGCTCTATCCTGTCTGCATAGACGTTTCTCATCCTGCTGGCCAGCGCGATCTTGTTCCAGCGCTTGCAAAAGCAGCTATCGCCGCAGGTGCTGACTCGCTCATGATCGAAGTTCATCCAAATCCGCAAGTAGCGCTTTCTGACGGTCCGCAGCAACTCACACCGGCGCAGTTCACCGAACTTGTCGGGGAGCTTCGCGAGCTTGCGGCTGTGCTTGGCAAGAAGATAGTCTAGTGGCCATTAATCTCGATACCTTAAATGACCCTCAGCAGGAGGCCGTGAGGTGCACCGAAGGCCCGCTTTTGGTATTGGCAGGCGCAGGCAGCGGTAAGACGCGGGTTCTTACCTATAGAATTGCGCATCTGGTGGGAGATTGCGGCGTATCTCCGTGGGAGATCCTTGCCATCACGTTTACCAATAAAGCGGCAGCGGAAATGCGTGAGCGCTTAGGCGAGCTTCTCGGTTTGCAAGCGCGCGGCATGTGGGTTTCAACCTTTCATTCCATGTGCGTGAGAATACTCAGAGCAAGCGCTGAGGTGCTTGGTTTCACGAAACACTTCACCATCTATGATGCCGACGATCAAAAACGCCTGGTGAAGACGGTTATGTATGAACTGGATATCAATCCAAAAATATATCCGCCGAATTCAATAGTGGGTCGTATATCGGCTGCAAAAAATGAACTGCTCGTGCCAAATGCATTTGCCGATAAGGTGACTGATCATGTAGGCAAGATTGCCGCGCGTGTATATACGGCATACCAAGAGCGCTTAAAAGCATCGAATGCCATGGATTTTGATGATCTTTTGCTCTACGCATATCTGCTTTTGAAGCATCACCCCGATATCCTTCACGCATACCACGAGCGTTTTCGCTACATCTTGGTAGACGAGTATCAAGACACCAATCACGCCCAGTATGAGATAACGAAATTGCTCGCATCGCAGAGCAAAAACATCATGGTTGTGGGAGACGACGATCAGTCCATCTACTCGTGGCGCGGTGCGGATATCTCGAACATTTTGGATTTCGAAGAAGACTATCCTTCCGCCCGTGTTATCAAACTCGAGCAGAATTACCGAAGCTGCGGCAATATCTTAAATGCCGCTAATGCCGTTATTGCGAATAACCGCAAGCGAAAGGAAAAGCGGCTCTTCACGACCTCGGGAGATGGTGAAAAAATCGGCGTGTTTCTCGCAACTGATGAACGCGACGAGGGCAGATGGGTTGCCTCTGAAATAGAGAAGGCAAAAGCAGGCGGCGAGAGCTATAGCCAGATGGCTGTCTTTTACCGCACGAATGCCCAGTCGCGCGTCGTTGAAGACATGCTTTTGCGCGCGGGGGTTCCGTATCGCATCGTTGGCGGCACCAAGTTTTTCGATCGCAAGGAGATCCGCGATGTCATGGCGTATCTGACGCTGATTGTGAATCCGGCAGATGACATGTCGTTTGAGCGCGTGATCAACGTTCCCAAACGCGGTATTGGAAAAACTACGCTTGAGAAGATTGAAGAGATGGCACGCGAAAGCGGCTTTACGCTCTTCGATGCGGCAGAAACGCTCATTGCCGATGAGACTATTCGCGCATCAACGCGAGCCGCGCTCGGTGAATTCGTTACGGTGATTAAAACAGCGCAAACCTATAGCGGGGATCTGCGCAACGTTGTGGAACGCATCATTGATGATACGAAGATGATAGAAACCTATGAGCTCGACAATACTGACGAGTCTCAAAGCCGCATCGAAAACATTAAGGAATTCCTTTCTGTTGTGAGCGAATTTTCTGAAACCCACGCCGATGACGATGCGCTGTTTGCTGCTCCCGTCGGAGAAGGGGAGCAAGGTGATATTGCTCTCGAAGAAGGCGAGAGTGAAGGCGGGGATGCAGGCATAAGTATTGCATCTGAGCATACCGAAGACAGCAGTGAAGATGAGCCTGCGCGCGTCTTGCGCGGAGAGTCCCTTGAAGACTTCATCGAATGGGTGCGGCTGCGTACCGACCTCGATTCATACGCTGAAGGGGGAGCGGCAGTCACGCTTATGACCGTGCATTCTGCAAAGGGTCTGGAATTCGACTACGTATTTGTGACGGGCATGGAAGAGACCATTTTCCCGCACATCAATTCCGTCAATGTCCCTGACGGCATTGAAGAAGAGCGCCGCCTTGCCTATGTTGCCATTACGCGTGCGCGAAAGCGACTCTACCTCACGTGCGCTCAAACGCGCCAGCTCTTTGGACAGACATCAGCGAATCCGGTTTCGCGCTTCATCCAAGAAATACCTCAAGAGCTGCGCGCAACACAGGGTGTCGGTTCTGCAGGATTCTCAGGCAGTCGTTGGGAAAAGCGCGGTAGCAGACGCGGCATTTCTGGCAGCGGCCATGAAGCAGGCGAGGGACGCGTCTATGGGCGCACACGCTCCTCATCATCAAAACGCTCTTCATCCGGTGCGGATGCAAGCGGCAAACGCGCAGGTGCCTATACCACTTTTAGAAAAGGCGACCTCGTTGACCACAAGACCTTTGGGCGGGGATGCGTGCTCAAAATCGACGGCGATACAATACATGTTCAATTTGAAAAGACCAACCAAATTAAAAAGCTCTTGAAAGACTATGCTCCCATCGTCAAAATCAGCTAGAGCTTTGAGGTGATACTATGGCCAGTCCCATCCTTGTCTTCGGGCATAAAAATCCTGATAACGATTCCATTTGTTCTGCGGTGGCGTATGCGTATCTCAAAAACGAGCTTGCCAAACGCACAGGCGAAGACAATCGCGAGCACTATGTTGCGGCCCGTCTTGGGCAAATGCCTCCCGAAAGCAGCTGGATTCTCCAAGAATATGGCATTGAGCAGCCTGTTGTCGTGACGCATGTGCATACACGCGTCAATGACGTTATGACAGAAGACCTGGTCAGCATCGGAAGCGAATCTTCCATGCTTGAGGCGGGAAAACTTCTGCGCGAGCATAATATCCGCTCGCTCGTTGTTGAAGACGATGACGGAAGATTCTTAGGCCTTATCGGTACGCGCGCGATTGCCGAGCGTTATATGTCGGCAACCGACGCGCTTGAAGAGGGGGATCCGGCATCAACTATGGCCGTTGCTTCTTCGCTTATCAATTCGCTGAGCCAAAAGGTGTCAGAGCTTATGGCGCAAAACGTGTTGGTGTTAAACGAAGAAGGGCTGCTTAAAGAAGCGGCATCGGATCTTATCGCCTCAGAGCTTCGGGAAGGTGTTGTCCTTGATGACAATGGACGCGCCCTGGGCATTGTGACGCGCTCGGATGTCACCGGCGCCCACAAACGCAGAGTGATTCTTGTCGACCACAACGAAACATTGCAATCGGCTCCCGGCATAGAAGAAGCAGAAGTGGTGGAAGTCGTTGACCATCATCGCATCGCCGATGTCTCAACAGCACATCCCATCCAATTTATCAATCTGCCCTTAGGCTCAACGGCAACCATTGTGACACTTGAATTCAGAAAGTACGGTGTTGAGATACCGGAATCTATGGCCGCGGTGCTTCTTTCAGCCATCATGACCGATACGGTCTTGCTGAAATCTCCGACTGCTACTCCATCTGATAAAGAACAAGCCGACTACCTCTCGCAGATCCTTGGCGAAGACGCAATTGAATTCGGCCTGAAAGTATTCAAAGCACGCGGTGCCGATGACGATATGCCCGTAAAAGAGCTGGTCGAGGCCGATTCGAAAGAGTTCGACTATGGCGATGCAACCGTTCTGATAGCCCAGCATGAAACCGTAGATTTGCAAGCAGTCCTTGCCCGCGAAGATGAGATTCGCGCCCACATGGAGCAGTTGCGGGCAGATCATGGCTATGAATTCGTTCTGCTCATGGTCACCGACATTATGGCTGAGGGAAGCCAGTTTCTCGCAGTGGGCAATCTACGTGCTATCAATCGCGCCTTCAATATTCGCTGTACTGGCAAAGGCGGCACGTGGATGCCCGGTATTCTGTCGCGTAAAAAGCAAGTAGCCTCCCGCATACTGAATTAATCTGCCGTCGGGCAGACAGTATGGACACTCCCGGCTACGTGGCGTTTGACATACAGGTATTCGTTCCGTAACATATCGCTTCGCGCCTCTTCGGATAAGAGACGCTTTTTGCTGTTTGCTTCCGTACATATCGGCAAACAACAGAAACGGAATGCTGGATCTTCCTTGCCAGAGTGTGTGCATCCCACGTTACGTGGCTTGTGTTTCAAGCGCTTTGGGGCATCAAGGACCGATCCTCTATAAAAGGGGGTAGATTTGCCTACAATCAACCAATTAGTGCGAAAGGGTCGCCAAAAGCAGGTCGATAAGAAAAAGACGCCTGCACTGAAGGGTAATCCGCAAAAACGCGGCGTATGCACGCGTGTGTACACCACTACGCCGAAAAAGCCGAACTCGGCTCTGCGTAAGGTATGCCGTGTACGTCTGGTCAACGGCATGGAAGTCACGGCCTACATCCCCGGCATCGGCCACAACCTGC
>CAYPKC010000114.1:0-5066 GCA_964411215.1 uncultured Eggerthellaceae bacterium
TACTTCAATTTCTGGGGCATTAAGGCTCATGGCGGCATTGGCTACCTTAAGACGTTTGCGCCTAAAGGCCTGCCCATTGTCATGGTGCCGATCATTTGGTTCTTAGAGCTTTTCAGCTGCGTTATCCGCTGGCTCACGCTTGCCGTCCGACTTTACGGCAACATGTTTGCCGGGCACATGGTGCTTGGTATCTTCGCCTTGGCATCAACGGTGTTTTTGACCGTAGGCATTCAGAATTTCGAGATTTTAACCGGCGTTTTGACCATACCGTGGTTCTTGCTTCTGTGCGTCATGTATGCACTCGAGACGTTGGTTGCCTTTTTGCAGGCATACGTCTTTACGGTACTGAGCTCGGTATATATACAACTGGCAACGTCGGCTCACTAAGGAGCATACAAAGCGCGCTTTAGTAAGTGCCCAGATACCACGCAAGGGTATCGCGCGCGCACAGGTTTGGGGCGTATCTGGCTTAGAAGCCAGCGACCATAGAAAGAAAGATGTTTCGGAGGGAGACCGAAACGGAAATGGAGGAAATTGTGGAAACAACAATCGTTCTCGCCGCTCTGAAGGTAGTCGGCTACGGCCTCGGCGCAATTGGACCAGGCATCGGCATTGGTATCGCATGCTATGGCTGCTGCGTTGGAACCGCACGTCAACCTGAACTTCAGGGACGTCTGTTCACAAACTTCATTCTGGGTGCAGCCCTCGCAGAAGCGTTGGCACTCATTGGCTTCGTACTTGCCTTCATTATGTAGCTTCGGCATTCGGTGCATAAGACTTACTATCACATGATCCGATTGCCAAAAGGAGGTATTTACGTGCAAAAGGGAGCAAAATTAGCACGACGCATCTTTGTCGCCCTGGCAAGTGTTGCTGCTTTGGTGTTTGCTTTCCCTGTGCTCGCATTTGCTGAAGACGGAGCTGAAGCATCAGGAGGCATTGCTGCCATTCTTCCGGATATGAAAGAATTCATCCCGATGCTTATCGCTTTCATCATCCTTTGGGTGGTGCTTGCCAAATTCGGATGGCCACTTTTCAATGGCATGTTAGAGAAGCGCGAGAAGACTATTAGCGAAGCGCTTGAGAAATCCGAGAAAGCAAAAATCGAAAGCGAGCGTTTGCTTGAGGAATATACCAAGCAATTGCAAGATGCGAGGACGCAGGCAAACCAGATCATCTCAGATGCTCGCAATACCAGCGAAGCTTTACGAGTTGAAATCAATAAGCAAGCTCAAAAAGAAGCTGCCGACATTCTTGAGAAGGCGAAGAGCACAGCTGCTGCAGAGAAGAAGGCAGCGGTCGCTGACATACAGTCTTCTCTCGTCGACTTCACCGTGGACGTTGCCGCTAAATTCATCGGCCACGACCTTACGGAAGGCGAGCACAGGCAGATCATCGAAAAGTATGTAAAAGAGGCGGGCAGCTTCAATGGCAACTAACAGGCTCGCTGAAAAAGACAGGGTTGACGTATATGCGAACACGCTGTTCGACAGCGTGGCATCGCAAGGCGAAGCTCAGGCGGTGGATATCAGGAACCAGATATCCAGCATACGTGCACTCATTTATGAGAACATCGATTTGGTGAATTCACTTGAAACCACCGATTACACGGGCGAGCAGCGCTACGAAATTGCAAAATCCGTATTTGCAGACAGCGATCCTGCTTTACGCGAAGTGCTTGCGGTGATGGCAGAGATGCGAGACATGGAGCTTTTAGCTCGCGTCTATCACGCATACGAAGAGATTATGTTCGAGAAACTGCATGTGTGCGTTATCGATGTAACGACCTATGTCGAACTCGACGATAATCTCCGTCAACAAATCAGGGAAAAAGCAGAAGCCGACTTGGGGTGCAAGGCGGTGCTCAACGAGAGCATCGACAAATCGATTCTGGGCGGCATTATCATGAGCGCGCGTGGCATGCGCATTGATGCGAGCATCTTGTCTCAACTCAATAGCGCACGGCATACGCTCAAAGAATAAATGGAGGTGAAAACTAGTGACCGAAATCACCGCTCAAGCAATTGATGAGGCGCTGCGCAAACAGCTTGATGCTTTAAGCGTAAGCGTTCAGTCTCGCGAGGTCGGTACCGTCATTCAGGTTGGCGACGGTATTGCCCGTATCGACGGTTTGCGCGATGCCATGGCTGGCGAGCTTCTTGAATTCACCAGCAAAGATGGCAAAACGGTCTACGGTCTTGCTCTCAATCTTGAGGAGAATGAGGTCGGCGCAGTTCTGTTAGGCGACGTTTCCGCCATTAGAGAAAACGATCATGCCAAGACAACGGGACAGATCATGACCGTTCCGGCAGGAAAAGGTCTGCTGGGCCGTGTTGTGAATCCGCTCGGTATTCCGATTGACGGCAAAGGACCCATCCATGCAGATGGCACGCGTCCCGTAGAATTCAAGGCACCAGGCGTTACAGCCCGCCAGCCGGTCAACGAGCCCATGCAGACAGGTATTCTGGCTATTGACTCCATGATTCCCATCGGCCGGGGCCAGCGTGAGCTTATCATTGGCGACCGCCAAACAGGCAAGACGGCTATCGCTATCGACACCATCATCAATCAAAAAGACACCGACATCATTTGTATCTACGTCGCAATCGGCCAGAAAGCTTCGACGGTTGCAGGCGTGGTTGAGACGCTCGAGCGCCATGGCGTTATGGACAAGACCATTATCGTCTCGGCAAATGCATCTGATTCGGCTCCGTTGCAATACATCGCGCCGATGGCTGGCGCTGCTATGGGCGAGTACTTCATCTATAACGGCGAAGACGGCAATCCGGCAAGCGAAGACAATCCTGGTCGCGCAGTGCTTATCGTCTACGATGACCTTTCGAAGCAGGCTGTTGCCTATCGTCAGATGTCATTGACGCTGCGCAGGCCTCCGGGACGCGAAGCATATCCAGGCGACGTGTTCTATCTGCATTCACGCTTACTCGAACGCGCTGTCAAGATGTCAAAGGAAAACGGCGGCGGTTCTATGACCGCACTTCCGATCATCGAGACGCAGGCAGGCGACGTTTCCGCCTACATTCCGACCAACGTGATTTCCATTACCGATGGCCAGATCTTCTTGCAGACCGACTTGTTCTTCCAAGGACAACGCCCTGCAGTCGACGTGGGTATTTCGGTCTCCCGTGTAGGTGGTTCAGCCCAGATTAAGGCTATGAAGCAAGTTGCCGGTTCTTTGCGTCTTGACTTGGCATCGTACCGCGAATTACAGGCATTTACCCAATTCGGATCCGACCTTGACAAGGCGACGCAAGACCAGCTGACCCGCGGCTCTCACATGACGGAGCTTTTGAAGCAGGGTCGCTACACGCCGATGCCCGTTGCTGAGCAGGTTATTGCCATTTATGCCGGCGACGAAGGTTATCTTGACGATCTTCCCGTTGATGACGTTGTGACGTTCCGCACGGAATTACTCGACAGCATGCGCGCAAACCATGCAAGCATCATCGATGCCATCAACACGGAAAAAACGCTGACCGATGCGATAAAGGCTGATATGAATACCGCAATCGCGAATTTCAAAGCAGGCTTTACGCCAACTGAACAAGGTACGGTAGCTGACGATGCCTAACCTTCACGACATAGAAAGGCGCATAAGCTCCGTTTCATCGACGAGACAAATCACGCGCACCATGGAAATGGTGTCCGCGGCAAAGATTCGTCGTGCCACTGAGCGCATGGAACGCTCAATTCCGTGGACGAGAACGGTCTCCGACATGCTTATGACGACAGCTCCGCATACCCCTGTGGAAGCCGAGCCCCTTTTGCATGTTCACGATGAGCTGAAGACAACTCTTTTTGTCGTTATTGCCTCTGACAGAGGGCTTGCGGGAGGTTTTAATTCCAGCATCCTTCGCCATGCGGACAAGATGATTGCCGAGCGACAAGCGAAAGGCATCAACATCGAGGTCGCCGCATGTGGCAAAAAGGCAATCAGCTTCTTTTCCTATCGTGGCCTGAAACCTGTGCTCGAGTTTGCAGGCCATTCGGCAGACCCGAAATACATGATTGCTCAAGAGCTTATGTATTACATATATGACAACTACACGGCAAACAATATCGACGAAGTCATTATTATCCACAATCACGCAAAGAATGCGGCGGAGCAGAAGCTGATTGAACGTCAGATTCTCCCCGTGACAGAAGACAGCTACGCTGAACTGTTAGGCATTGTGAAGAAGGAAGTCGATATTTATCTGCAGTTCCGCAAAAACCCCGATCAAAAGATTCCGGGCGATGTTGACTTTGTTCCTGACTCCGAAGGCGTCATGACGTGGCTCATGCGGGAATACATTCGCGATTCTTGTTTCTACGCCCTGCTCGATTCTGCCGCAGGCGAGCAAGGTGCCCGTAGAAACGCTATGAAGTCAGCAACCGATAATGCAAACGAAATGATATCTACCTTGACGCGTATCTATAACCGTGCGCGCCAGGGTGCCATTACGACAGAGATCAATGAAATTGTTGGCGGCGCTGCAGCTTTGGAGGAATAAATGGCTGGTTTTGACGAAATTCATGGAACAAGGCCGACATCTGACGGCAATAAGGGCAAAGTTGTCCGTATTGTCGGCGCTGTTGTCGACGTTGAGTTCGCACCCGATGCGATGCCGTCGATCTACAACGCATTGACGGTCGAAGCTGATACGCCTGCGGGCCACATCAGCACTATCTTGGAAGTGCAAACACACCTTCCAGGCGATTTAGTACGTACCGTTGCCCTTTCTTCAACCGACGGTATGGTGCGCGGCATTGAAGTTGTTGACACCGGCGTTCCTATCATGATGCCGGTTGGCAAGGCAACGCTTGGCCGCATTTGGAACGTAATGGGCGAGCCGGTAGATGGAAAGCCCATGCCGACCGATGTCGAGTGGATGCCGATCCATCATCCGGCACCACCGTTTGATACGTTGATTACCGCAACCGAGACGTTTGAGACCGGTATTAAGGTCGTCGATTTGATCGAGCCCTATGTTAAAGGCGGTAAAACGGGTCTGTTCGGCGGCGCAGGCGTCGGCAAGACCGTTACCATCCAGGAGCTCATCAACAAC
>CAYPKC010000115.1:0-5064 GCA_964411215.1 uncultured Eggerthellaceae bacterium
AGCCGAAGCGCTCAGGCAGATACCTTGGGTTGTAGACAATCGGCGGCCTGTTGTACTCGCCGCTGTTCACGAGCAGCTGGACCGCATCATCTGGGGTAGCGCTGAAGTCTTGCTCAAGATCCAGCGTCACGCTCTCAATGTCGCTTCCACCGTTGCTCACAAAGTTGATAGTGCCTTGCGAGTTATCGATCCAGCGTGCGTAGTACTTCGTGTCGCCAGCAGGATAGGTTGCCGGAAGCGCTGTGAGTGCGTTGCCAGAGAACTGGCCGGTTGCCTCGTCATAGCCTTCGCCGCCCTTATACCAACCGCCGAATGCGTAAGAGCGTACGCCGATCTGCAGGCCCTCATTGGTGCCGTCGTAACGGTCGAAGTCGGTCGGAATGGTGCCGCTCAATGCTGCATCGGTTGTGCCGTTGTACTCAGCAACCTTGCCGTCGTTCGGTGCACCTTCATAGTTGGCCATGAAGGTAACGCTTGCATCGTTTGCCTTCCAAACTGCTATGAGCTTGGTGGTGCCGGCAATCCACTTCGCCGGGAACATCCACTCGCCCGACTCATTCTTAGTGAGCGTGAACTCTTGATTCTCTTCGGTCTCAACACGCCAGCCGGTCAATTCCCAACCAGTGCGCCACGTGAGAGGCACTGCGCTGCCAAGGTCTTGGCCGGTCTTGCCGGTCATAGAGGTAATCGGCTCGCCAGAAACATCATAGTTTGCCGGAGGCGTGGTGTTCGTCTCGGTCATTGAGGTATCAAACTCAATGGTTGCCTCTTTGGCCTTCCACTTCAAGTAGTACGTCGTGGTGCCGTTGGCAGTTGCCGGATACGTTGCCGGCAGTTCGGTTATTGCCGTCGAAGGCTCGAAGTTGCTGTTCGTGAACCAGCCGTCAGGCTCATAGCCCAAGTTCTCGTTCTTGAACTTCTCGCTGTACTGGGCAAGGCTCAGCGTTCCGTCGTCGGTCTCAAGAGCCATGCCGGTCTTGGCAGAACCGTTGTTGTCAAGCGTACGCTCGCCTGCTGCGCCAAGATCGAACACGATCTTTGCATCAATCGGGTTCCACTTCGCATAGTAGGTGGTGGTACCGATCGGGAAGAAGTACGGATAGGTACTTTGCAGGTCGCCCCACTCGGTGCCTTCTTCTTGGCCATTGGCAAGATACCAGCCGTCGAACGTGTAGCCAACCTTAGTTGGAGCGTTTGCGCCATTAGGAAGCAGTTCGCCGTCGCCGATCTCAAAGCCGGTCGTCTCGACCCAGCCATTGACGCGGGTTCCGCCGTTGGAGTTGAACACGATGGTCGCGGTATCTGGCTTCCAGCTTGCATAGTAGGTGACATTGCTCTCCGGATACAGCTTCGGCAGTGCGCTTATGCTTGTGCCGGTTGCTGCATAGGAAGAGTTGTCGAAGCTGGAGAACCAACCTTGGAACGTGTAGCCAGGACGTGTCGGGTCAAGATCCGGCCACTGGGAAGCATCGGTAGCTTCGTCTACAACGCCCGTAATGTTGTACTTCGTATTGTCGTCAGACAGCATGCTTGCGTCATAGTGATCAGCCGCAAACGTACCCAGCGGGAAGTTGTCGGTTCCGCCGTTGCCCGTGCCGTTCGATGCACTAGCCATTGAAGGCGTGCCAGCATCAAACGTGATGGTGGTCTCTTGGCCGAGCCATGCCGCATACAGATTGGTCTTGTTGCCAGCAATCGGCTCGAAGTTCTCAGGCAGCTCGCGTACAGCGTTAGGAGCCGTAGCCGAGATTATTGACGGGGACGTTCCCTTAGCAAGCTCTTCTGCGGCAAATACCTTGGCTGCCGCAACGTCATCCTCGTTGTTGAACCAACCAATGAAGACGTAGCCAGTACGCTGATCAGTCCAGTCAGGAAGCTGACGGTTGTCGCCCTGGAAGTACTCGTCACGCACGGCTTCGTTGCCATAAGACTCAGCATTGGTAAGTACCTCGTTGACGGTCATGTCAGTCTTGCCGTTGATAGCAATGTCGCCCTTTGCTGGCCAGTTGCTGTTCAGCACGATCTGTGCGTCATCAGGTACCCAGTTTGCATAGTAGACGGTAACGCCTGCATGCGGGCACGTGTAGCCGCCGGTCGTCCAGTCAATGAACTGACGCTTGGCGTCTGTCTCATCTTCAGGCGTGACCGCTGGGAAGCGAGCATCAACAATGCTGATCTTCTCGCCTTGTCCATCAGGTGCGGTATACCAACCCTCAAGCGTGAATCCGGTACGGGTTGCTGTCGGCAGCACACGGTTCTGGACAAGCTCGTTCGTCTTGCCCGTGAGCGTCTGAACACGGGTCGGAGCGTTCGGGTTCTTCAGGATCCACGAGCGCTGCGGTGCATTCCACTCGTAAGCAGAATCATCGTAGGCCTTCGTCTCAGTTGTTGTGTTCGTGTCAAACACGATCCATGCCGCATTTGCCTCCCACTTAGCGTAGTAGCTATGCTCGCCTGCCGCGAAGCGTCCGTCATCGGTACCAATGGTGGTTACCGGCTGTGCGCTGTCAGACGGTGAAGAGGTGGTAAACCATCCCTTGAACGTCCAACCTTGGCGCCTTGGATCTCCGCCCTTAGTTGCCTTGAAGTACTCAGCAATGTTGCGATCTTCAGGCATATTGGCGATCTCGCTCATATGCTGATCCATGACACCGGTCACGGTTGCATATTCGGTACCAAGGTCGATCGGCGGAATAGCTGCTTCGTCCTTGTAGTTCAGATAGAACGTGTAGCTGGAAGCGTTAGGCGACCACTTCGCGTAGTAGGTGATCGCGCCTACCGGGAACTTCTCAGCAATGTTGCCGACATACTCGCCCCAGTCAGGTGATCCATCTTCCTTCTGATTCTTGCTGCCGTCCTTGGTGTACCAGCCCTCGAACGTGTAGCCGTCCATGGTGGGAGCGTAGTTCTCCTTGGCCGGACGATCCTTCGCAGGTATGACTTGGTCGGTCACGCCCGTCATGGTGTACAGGTTGCTGTTCGAGTCATAGACAACATTGTTTGCTGTCATGGTCGGGGTAACCGTAGCGTCCTCAACCGTGTCAAGGTTGAAGTGGATGTAGCTGGGCAGCTGCGTCCACTTGGCGTAGAACACCGTGGTGCCTGCTGCGTAGTTAGCCGGCGGGACCGTCACCGGATCGCCAGTAAATACGCCTGTTGCCGGATTGTACGTACCCGATGCTCCGGAGTCAGAGCCCAAGTACCAGCCTTCGTACTTGTAACCAGGACGCGGATCGCCCTCAGCGCCATCGATGTAAGGAACATCCTTGGCAGGCGTGTAGTTCGGGCCAGTGTAGTCGCCGGTGAAGGCATGCCATGTCTCGCATGTCTGCTTCACTGCTTCGGTGGCGTCGTCCCACATCACATTCCACTCGATGTATGCCGGATCTCCCTGCCACTTCGCATAGTATGTGGTGGTCTCCGGCGGGAAGATCTCAGGATAGTACTCGGTCAAGCCGTCGATCAGGTTGTCAGATGCATACCAGCCGACGAACGTGTAGCCCTCACGCGTTGGAGCAGTGCCGTCTTCAATGTTCGGAAGTTTCTTGGTGCCAGCAGGTGCGATGAAGCGGTCGGTGACGCCCTTCATATCGGCAACTGCCGTGCCGCCGTTGCTCTCGAACTTGATGTAGGCAGGTGCTGCTTCCCAACGTGCATAGTAAGTGGTATCCACTGTCGGGTACCTGGCTGGCCAGTTCTCCATGAGAGATCCGGTCTCAACGCCGGTGTACCAACCCTTGAACGTGTAGCCCTTAAGTACCGGGGTAGGAATCTTCGTGTTGGCTGTAGTGCCTACCGCTGTTCCGCATTTACCGGTCAGCGTGTTGGCATCCACGGTGCCGTTGACAACGTAGTCATCGATCTCAACGGTGCCACCGGTGCAATCAAGCGTGATAGTAATGTCGTTCGGCACCCAGTTTGCATAGTAGGTGGTATTGGCAGCGCTCGGAAGCTGAGTGGACTCTTTGATGTCCGTGCCCGTTCCTGCACTGTTCGTGTTCCAGCCACCCAATGTGTAACCTTGGCGGCTCACCTCAGACGCTGTTGGAATGCCAACCTGTCCAAGTCTTGTTGCCTCAGAGTAATCAACTTGTACGCTATGGGCACTTGCGCCGTCGCTTACAAACGTGCCGTTGTTGCCAGCCCAGCTGATGGTGATCTTGTTAGGCGTCCAAACTGCCTGCATAACGATCGAACTGCGCGACTTCTCAGTAATGTTAATGGTCGCGGTGCCGTTTGCATTAATGGACACGCAGTTGTCGTAGTCGTCAAGAGCACGCCACTGTTTGAACGTGTAGCCTTCACGCTTCAGCTTCGGAACCTGAATGATTTCGGGCTCGGTGTTGGTGAAGTTGTCGGTAGGCTGTATGACATCCCAGCTTGCCTGCTTGTACAGGACATCCACCGTACTCTCAGGCACGTTGAAGTCATAGGTAATGGTCGCATTCACTGGCGTGGTCTTCCACGTTGCAATGAATGTCTTGTTACCGGTAGAGCCTTGCGGGACACTCATGGACAGCGATGCCGTAGATGATCCGCCGCGCTCAATCCAGCCAGAGAAGTTGTAGTTCTGCTTCTCAGGCGGACGCAAGCTGAATGTCTGGCTCTCAACGGTGTACTCGCTCGGGTTGGACGTATCGGTCCACTCATCGGTGCGATAACCACCGTCAAGGTTGTATTCAACCTTGTAGACAATGATCTCCCAGCGGCCATACCACGTGGTCTCACCGGTAATAACGGTATTGAAGCCAGCGTTTGTCAGGTTGCCGCTGCCATCAACCATCTGTGTGGCCGATGCATCGGTAGAGTCGTAGTAGCCAAGGAAGCGGTAACCCTTGCTCATAGGCACGGTGTTCACAAGCTTCTTGCCCGATGCCACTGGCAGCGGGTTGTTCTCGTTGCTCAGATATCCGCGTCCAGACCAGTTGTAGACCTTGCTGGTCGGCGTGTTGGAGAGACCCGTGATGCACTTGTCGGCGTTCGGATCAAGGTTGATCGTGTTGAAGCCGAGGCGCTTCCAGTTTGCGTACCAAATGGACTCTTGCGGCGAGTTATCGGTGACCA
>CAYPKC010000116.1:0-5023 GCA_964411215.1 uncultured Eggerthellaceae bacterium
GGAAAGCCGATAAGCGTTGTCGCGCATAAAGAGGCTACGACAACAGCTTGTTGATACGCTCAATCGCTTCTTGCGTGTTTTCAGTGCTGCCAAAAGCGGTAAGGCGAATATAGCCTTCACCGGAAGGACCAAAACCCGCACCGGGCGTTGTGACCACATGCGCTTGTTCGAGCAGCGTATCGAAGAAATCCCACGAGGAAGTCTGGTGAGGCGTTTTGCACCACACATAAGGACTATTGACAGCGCCATAGACCTCAAGGCCGCAGCGGATCAGCCCTTCTTTGATAATCTTGGCGTTGTTGCGGTAATACGCAAGGCCGGCTTCAATCTCCTTTTCGCCTTGCTCGGTATAGATTGCCGCAGCGCCTTTTTGAATGATATAGCTGGCGCCGTTGAATTTAGTTGATTGGCGGCGCATCCACAGGGCGTTTAAAGACTGGCCATCACGGACAAGCTCATGCGGAACCACCATATAGCCGCAACGCATGCCCGTAAATCCCGCTGTTTTAGAGAAGGAACGGAATTCAATCGCGCATGTTTTGGCACCTTCTATTTCATAAATGGAATGGGGAATGTCTTCTTCGACAATGAAGCGTTCATAAGCCGCATCAAACATAATGAGCGAATCGTTTTCGTTGGCATAATCAACCCACTTTTTGAGCTGGTCTTTCGTGAGCACCGTTCCTGTGGGATTGTTGGGGGAGCATAAATAGATCACATCAACGCGGACAGTGGGAAGCGTTGGGCAAAATCCATTTTCTGCCGTTGTCGGCATATAGTAGATATTGGTCCATTCTTCTTTGTCGACATCATATTCGCCAGCTCTGCCTTCAATGGCGTTGCTGTCGACATAGACCGGATAAACCGGGTCGCACACAGCGATTTTGTTGTTGATGGACAAGATGTCGCCAATATTGCCGCAATCGCTCTTAGCACCATCGGAGACAAAAATCTCATCAGGGGCTATATCGATATGGCGAGCCTTGAAATCATGCTCGACAATCGCTTCGCGCAAGAAGTCATAGCCTTCATACGGTCCATATCCTTTAAAGGTCAAAGCATTTGCCTGCTCATCGACCGCTTCGTGCATGGCTTTGATCACTGAAGGAGCGAGAGGGCGGGTGACATCGCCAATACCAAGGCGAATAATGTTTGCGTGAGGTTCTGCACTTTGAAGCGCTTCGGTTCTGCGTGCAATTTCAGCAAAGAGATAGCTGCCGGGAAGCTTTGCAAAGTTTTCATTTATGTTAGCCATAAGAGTATTCCTTTTCTTTCAAGAAGAGCTTACGTACGCACTTGTTATGAATGGTCAGCCCGGTATATTGCACAGTTATGAGGCGTCTCATCCACCTCGACCTCTAAAACGGGCAGTCCTGCTTCTTTGAGCATATCGAAGAAGTGTTTCGCAAGGTTTTCGGCCGTCGTGCGAAATGGCAAGATTTTTAACGTGAATCCTTCTTCCGTGAGTGCTTGAATAGTCTTTTCAGAAAGGGTGCCTTCTTCGACAAGAAACGTATGATCGAATTCGGCGATAAGTGCACGCACAATACCTTTGAAATCAGTGAAATCGCGCACCATGTCTTTTTGTTCGCCTTCAGGAACAAGGAACTGTACGCCGATAATCACCGTCACCGTCCAACGATGACCATGCAGATTCTCACATTTGCCCTGATAGTCAGCAAGAAAATGCGCAGAATCGAAATGCGTTTTTGTCTTGAGTTCGTACATGCCGTATCCTTTCAGAAATAAGGTGCCCCATGATTATAATTAATAGCCATGAATAACAGTGTTATGAATGAAAACGTCTCGGACAATAAAGCGCTTGCGCAGGCGTATGCCGGCTATGCTCGCGTGCGTACAAACTACGTTGCCGCTTTGCAAGAAAAGGGACTTGCGTTTGCAGAGGCAACTGATCAGGGAGACCCTGCCGCTTCTCTAAGCCAGGGTGGTGTGTATCGCTCAGAAAAGAAGCAAGCAGCGTTAGCGAGGTTGGCAGCACGGGGCGCTCATATCCGCAATGGCGGCGCTTCTGTCTCCTACGGCTTTTTGTCGCCCGCGTGTGTTGCGTGCACGGGCGAAGGCGGATCCGAAACGTTTTCGACAACGTATAAATGCCATAGGGATTGCTACTTTTGCTTCAATAGGAACCAGCCTGACTATAAGAAATACTTTGAAGGCGGCATACCGTGGGAATCATTGTTAGAGCGTTCGAAAGAGGAAAACGAAACGCTTGCTGCGGTAGGACTCACCGGAGGCGAGCCGCTTTTAGATTTCGATGAGTCGATAGCGTTGCTTACGCGCGCACATGAGCTTTTTCCAAACGCTCATACGCGTCTCTATACCGCAGGGGATCTCCTGACAGAGGAAAAGGCGCAAGCTCTTGCGAGCGTTGGGCTAGACGAAATTCGCTTCAGCTTAAAAGACGACGATGCACCGGCGCTGCAGAGAAAAGTCTTTGATGCCATACGCCTGGCAAAGCGGTATATCCCATCCGTTATGGTTGAAATGCCAATCGTGCCCGGCTCTGCCGAGCGCATGCAAAAAATTCTCCTAGAGCTTGATGAGATCGGTATAGACGGTATCAACATGCTCGAATTCTGTTTCCCATTTTGTTATTGGGACGAGTTTGAAAAGAGAGGATTTGCATTAAAAGATCCTCCGTTTGATGTGATGTATGACTATGGCTATTCCGGCGGTTTAGCCGTAGCAGGTTCAGAAGAGGAAATTCTGTCGCTCATGGAGTGGGCGATCGACCAAAAGCTTTCGCTTGGCCTTCATTACTGCTCGCTCGATAACAAGCATCGCTCCGAAATACGCATTAAAAACGAACGTTTTGCAAAGATGCCTTCCATGTTCACGTTTGATGAAGACGATTTCTTCTTAAAGGTTGGAAAAGTCTTTGGAAGCGATGTTGCGCCGGTACGACGCATCCTTGAAGAGCGCGGATGCCAAGACGTACGCGAAGATGAGCACGAAGCATCGCTTGCATTTCCCTTGTCATACCTTGATGAAGTGCGCACCGCAATCAATGAAGAGGGAAGCCCCGTTCGTCCCCAGATATGCTATTACGTGTATGAGTGCGAATCTGACGGCGCCTATCTTATCGATGTTGCCTTAGAAGATGCACAGGAGCAGTTATAGCCGCTTTTGAAAAACGACATAGTGGTTAAGGGCGCCGGACCTTCCATCTGCATCATACTCATCGACTACGCGCAAGCCGCTCGTTGCATATGCCGAAAGAATGTCTTCGATGAGATGGGCAATCTCAACATCGTCAAAATGATGGCAATAGCGAAAGACCTCATTCGAATCTTGCCATCCAAGCAGATAGTCATGGCTTTCCTCATCAAGCTCTATGCCATAACGCGCACAGCCTACAGGCGTAGTTGCGCGCGCTTTCTTAGCGAGTCTTTCATCGTGCATAAACTGCCAAAATGAAACGGCGACAATGCCGCCAGGGCGCACGCAATCAATAAGCGAGCACAAAAGGCCATATCTCCATGCCGCAAGTGGGATGTGATGGAGAATACCAAACGCAACGCCAAGGTCGAAAGACGCATTGTTGATACGTTGGGCAAGCGCGCCCTTATCAAGCGCATCGATGAGATCAAGTTTCATGAGCGGAACATCACAGACGGCAGGCATTGCACACGTGTCATACGCAAAGAATTGAAGATCACGGCTGCTTATCTTCTCACGTAAGAATTTTTCGAACCGCATATTGCCGCACGCAAGATCAAGCACACAGATGGGAGTAGGACGCTGCGTATAGAGCGCACCCATTTCACACCTATTATCTTCATCAAGAAGAGGGGAAAGGGTTGAAAGGAGCCTTTCCCATCCTTCCCACGGAGCGTGCCGTGTCGCTGAAAAGGCCTGGGCACACGTCTCATAAAACTGCGTGGTGAGATCTGTGAGGGTATGTGCTGTTGCAATATCCATTGAACCTTCATTCTATACGTTAGAATCTAGGCTATGGAAGAGGCTATTCAAGCAATCATCGAGAGAATCCGAGAAGGTAAAGCTATCGATTCACGCTGGATCGAATCCCTCTTGCGTTCCAAGAATCGCAAAAACCATGACAAGACGCGGCGTATTGCAAAGAAACGTTTGCTGCCGTTCTATTTGAAGGAGCGCAATCAACACAGTGAACGGTGGCAATCCTGGCACGTGACCGACGAGATCGATGCCGCCTTTGTCGCTTTACTGCGGGCAAAGCCGCGAAGGAGTGCATCAGGGGTAGCCACGGTAACGGTGCTCACGCGGCCCTGGCCGTGCTCGAGCGACTGCATCTATTGTCCTAACGATATTCGTATGCCGAAAAGCTATCTTTCCGATGAGCCTGCCTGTCAGCGGGCAGAACGCTGCTGGTTTGATCCATATCTGCAAGTCATCGCACGCCTTTCAGTATTAGCCGATATGGGACACAACATCGACAAGGTAGAATTGATAGTGCTGGGCGGGACGTTTTCCGAATACCCGGAGGCGTATCGCATCTGGTTTATGAAAGAACTCTTTTGCGCCCTCAACGATTTCAAGCAAGATGATGTTTTAGAGCGAGTAGAGAAGCGTCGTGAGTTCTATCGCGCAAGCGGCATGAAAGATGACCCGCAAGAACTCTTGCAAGAGCGCGCCGAAGCGCAAAGACGCATCAATGTGTCACGTACGTCCTATAACGAAGAAATAAGCGCGATCAATCGCGCGTATCCGGCGAGCATTGTGGCGCAAGAGCAATCAGCATCACTTGATGATCTGTATGCCGAACAGGCGCGCAATGAAACGGCAGCATGCAGAAATGTTGGTCTTGTGGTCGAAACGCGGCCAGATCTGATCACGGCAGACCACCTTACCCACCTGCGAGCACTGGGCTGCACCAAAATACAGATGGGCATTCAAAGTCTCGATGACGATATTCTTGCTGCGAATGCACGGGGAGCCTCGGTAGAGGCGATTGAGCGCGCATGCAACCTTTTGCGCACCTATGGTTTCAAATCGCATATCCATTTCATGGTGAACTTGGTAG
>CAYPKC010000117.1:0-1751 GCA_964411215.1 uncultured Eggerthellaceae bacterium
GCTCCACCCCGCACTATGTGTTGCCAGAAACGTCAACAACTAATAATACTACCATCCGCATAAAAATCAACTTATACAAAGGGTTGTTTCTGCAATTGCCCCGTCAATTGCTTTCCCGGCAATGCCCGAGGCCACTGTTGCAGTCGTTAAAGCAGCACTTCCATCCGCAACCGCCGCTAGAGCACACACTTGCAGCCACCACCAACAGCAACACCCGCCACAACAACAACTACTTCACGGTCACTACAGGAATGCTTGTCTCATGCAACACGGCATAGCTTACCGAGCCCAACATTGCACGAAGCGCTCCCAAGCCACGCCGTCCCATAACAATCATGTCGACATGATGGTCTTCGGCATATTCGCAAATACCATTCGCTGGCTTCACGGAAACAACCGCATCGACCGTGATGGCGCACTGCATATCGCTGAGCTCTTCGTCAATAGCGTCATGGATATTGTCCTTAGCGGATTCCTTCGCGGTAGTGATAACGCTTTCATACGTATCCATGTCAGGGAAGATCTGTTGCATGCTCGGAATAGGCGACACTGACGAATCGCCATCGATCCCTAAAGATCCAACTGGGATAACAGAGACTATATGCATAACGGCAGACGCATCGTCACCGATAAGGTTTTTCGCAACAATAAGCGCCTCTTTTGAAGGCTCAGATCCGTCAAACGCCACCATAATATTCTTGTAGAACATAACCTCTCCTTTCCCCTGACTACCCCATCAGTCGATCAGCCCGAATGTCCAACGATCAATGCCGCCTGCAAGATCGTAGGTATTCGTGTAACCCATTTCTGAAAGCATGCCGCACGCAATATCAGAACGCGTGCCAGCTCCGCTATAGACCAAAACAAGCTGATCAGTGCTGTTCAAAACGCACGCAACAGAATCCTGATTCACTTCATCAATAGGAAGATTAATGGCACCAGCAATATGACCTTCCTTGTATTCCCTTACAGAACGAACATCAAGAATGATTGGTGATCTCTCAAGAATGAAATCATTGGCTTCAGATGGTGCTACCACATGAACATTCGCGAACACTTCCATACTATCCCTCCTATGTTACTTTCATTCTATGGGGAGCAGGGCGAGCACGCGCGCGCAAAGGGCAGTTGACACTTTGCGTAACCATTTAGTCGCGCAGTTGTTATATCGGTAGCATGGTATGCCGCCGGTTTGTTATAGGTACGACCTCGCCGCAGCTTGCTCACCGAGAGATCGCGTGCCGCACATCTCCTGTTAAAAAGGTTAATCATGCGTAAAAAATGGCTCAGATCCCCGATAAAGTCCTAAAATTGAACCGCTGTTCGTTCAGTTATGCGCGCAGCTCCTTAGAGCAACACAAGGAAGGTTTTACCACTATGCACGTCATCGATTGTCATTGTCATATTTATCCCGAAAAGATCGCCCCGAAAGCGGTTGATGCCGTTGGTAAGTTCTACGACATTCCCATGGATGTGAGCGACGGAACATCGCGAGGCCTTTTGGAAGCATGCAAAGACACGCCCATCGATCGCTTCATCGTGCATTCTGTCGCGACCAGCCCCGCTCAAGTTCAATCGATCAATAACTTCATCGCGTCGGAATGCGAAAAGCATCCCGAGTTGACTGGCTTTATGACGATCCACCAAGATTACGAAGACGTGGAAGGTGAAATCGAGCGCTGCATGGCTATGGGGCTTCGCGGAATCAAAATCCATCCCGATACGCAAATGGTTAATATGGATGATCCGCG
>CAYPKC010000117.1:1761-4795 GCA_964411215.1 uncultured Eggerthellaceae bacterium
CTACGACTATTCGCACCCGCGAAGGCTCAAAAGGATTCTGCACGCTTTTCCGAATCTTGTTGTCGATGGCGCCCATTTTGGAGGCTGGTCCATTTACGATTTGGCTGTCGAATATCTCGAGCATGAAAATTGCTACATGGATATGTCCAGCTCCATAGCGCTTCTTGGCATGCGCCGGACAGAAGAGCTCACCCGCATCTACGGAACTGACCGCATTATGTTTGGCAGCGATTTTCCTATGTGGAACCCGACAGACGAACTTGAAGCCTTTATGTCGGCGTCATTCACGGATTCAGAATTGGAAGACTTGCTCTACAACAACGCGAGAAGATTTCTCGGAGAGATTTAGCGGGAGGTCGGCGTTTAGTGGGAGGTCGGCTCTTAGCAAGACGTCGACTTTTAGCAAGATGCCGCCTGGGCGCAATGACATTCTGAACACGCTTTGCCGTTACTCTTTCCACTCAATGCCGAGCGCGTCAATAACGGCATGGGCAGCTTGAGTAATGGTGAGTCCGGAAACATTAACGGTTACATCGGCGAACTTTTCATAGAGCGGAACTCGTTCCTCGTAAAGGTCAGACAGCCCCATGCCGCCTTCTCTCTTCATCACAACGCCGCGCTCAGAAAACTCGCTGAGCCGCTCGCGCAGTTCGTCGAGCGATATTTCTAAATACACAATGACGGCATCGTCGCGCAAATGCTCAATCGCTTCTTCGGAATAAACGGCTGAGCCGCCCGTACTTATCACGGCTTTATCGAATTCCATGTCCAGCAGAACTTCATTTTCCACTTCGATGAAACCATAAGGCCCAAGCGAATCGATTATCCGCTGCAGCGTTTTATCGCAGCGCCGCTGGATCAGAAGGTCGACGTCAATAAACTCATAGTTGAGTATCTTCGCAAGCACAATGCCAATCGTTGACTTGCCAACACCTGGCATTCCTATGAGTACAATGTTTCGCTTATCCATATGTTCATCTCGCCTTCTCAGCTTACGTGCGCTGCCTCTAATGCTTTCGTCAATCGGCATTCCCAGTCAATGCCTTCGGTATCGGAAGCGCCTTCACCATTATCCTCTTGCATAGCAAAAGCGCTGGCAATCTCAACTCCCAATGCCGTGCGCTTTGGCGTCATATATGCCATCACCCCTATGAGTATAGCGGTGATAATCGCGGCAACGCCCGACACAGTGGAACCGCTGATCCAAATGATCACGCCCAAAAGCGCCATTACGACGGCCATGACGGCAAGCGCTTTTGCGATTTTACGGCTCTTCGCGTCGAAGAATCCCGCAGCCTCAACTTCTGCGTCAAGCGCTTTTTGCCACTGGCGCATTGCTTGCTGTATCTCTTCGGGGTTCTGTTCGCAATACGCTTCAATGGCCGAGAGCGAAACGGACTGATAGCCATCACCAATGACGTCAAAGATAATCTTGAGTGTCTCTTGATCAAGCGGCGATTTCTCATATTTCTTCGCGTCGGGAGAAAGGCGGAACCGCACATCATGCTCGTTTGTGGCGTCTGCCACAATTTGCAGCACGCCTTTTTGAGCAAGCGCTTCAACCGTAGCCGCAAAATCCTGAGCCGATGATCTGTTCCATCTTAGCAACCGCTTTATCACCGCGGGCTCCCATTGCGTTAGGTTGATTGAGCCGCCGCGCGAAGTTGCAGTATCAGAAGCCTTGCCGCCACGCTCCTCTTCAGTATCAGACTCTTTGCCACCCTGTGAAGCCGCAGCATCAGGCTCTTTGCCGCCATGCTCCCCTTCCCCAGGCTTTTCCTCGCGCCCATACAGCAGCGCAAGCACCGTTGCCACGACAAGCACAATCGCGCACAGCGACAAAAAGAAAATATCCAAAGCGAAGCTATTGATGCGTTGCGCAGAATAAGAATCCGTCCAGGCAGCCTCTTCTCGCAGCGCGTCATCGTGGCGCATGCCTTTATTCGTTATCTTCTCGATGATGGGGATGTTGTTGAGCCATTCTTTGGGGAAAAGGACGTGGGCTTGCGCATACTGGCCCGGCGCAACGGTATCAACGAGATAGTCAATCGTGCCATCAACATTGATCGAAAGGCTGCCTTCGGGGCCATGACCCCATGCCACGATCGTCTCGCCCGGGATGATCTGCGCAGCTTCTGGCACCGGAAGCTGAATCTGCACCTTCACATTATCGGTTTGAACATCCTCTTTCGGAGAGACGTAATCCCAATAGATCTCGGCCGTATCGTTATAGATGAGCGCAGCATTTTCAATGACGTAGTCGCATTCGATGACCGTGTTCACGTACGTGCTTTCCAAAAACACGTAGAGGTTGTTCTGCCTGCTATCGAAAGCGAACGTATTTGCCCGCGGGAAAACTATTTTGTCGGCCGCATGGTCAACATTTTCTGATTCAGTCCGCGCTTTTTCGAAGTCGGTCGACAAGCCTTCGGTAGATTGCATCAAAGCGCGCCAATTAGTCTGAAAAGGCACTTCTGCTAGGCTGAGCCAATCTTTTACGACCGTGCCGACTTCATCAATCTGCGTTATGCGAACAGCGCTTATGGTGACTTGCTGCTTGTCGGTGATGCCCGTAAAAGGCCACGTGACAGCAGAATAAGCATCGCCGAATCGATACGACCTTTGTTCGACAACGTGCATTGAGGCGTCGGTTCGAACCTGCGCAACGGTCTTTACGGTGGGGTTTGCATAGTCGGCAAAAGCGGTTTGCGGGACAGTAAACAGAAGAGCCGCCGCGCAGAAAGCCATGACGACAGCTTGAGCTGCCTTACGACAGAAACTTTCCTTTGCAAAAGATGAAGAGATGGTGCTCTATCCCGTCGTTCGCGACTATTGATAACGGTTTCATTATATTGCACCGTTTCATTTGCGCATACGATGATCGATGGCGGAAGAGGGGGAATTCGAATTCCTGCCAATACAAGAAAAGCTGTTAAGAACAAAAAGATTTTGCCCGTAACAGCTTTTCTGGCGGAGGAGTAGGGATTCGAACCCTAGATACCCTTGTGGGGTATACTCACTTAGCAGGCGAGCA
>CAYPKC010000118.1:0-4780 GCA_964411215.1 uncultured Eggerthellaceae bacterium
GTACCTTGCTTATCACTGAAAGCGGAGCGCGAATGGATCACAACATTCCACTTTTTCGCAAACTCAACCGCCCTTGATTGCAAAACGCCTGAACCGCAGCTCGAAAGCTCAAGCATTTCGTCATAGGATATTGAATCGAGCTTGCGTGCACGAGGGCATATTCTTGGGTCGGTGGTGTAGACGCCATCGACATCAGAATAGATTTCACAGACATCTGCCCCTATGCCCCACGCAATAGCGACCGCGGTCGTATCGCTGCCTCCACGCCCGAGCGTGGTAATATCGCCGTTTTCATCAATCCCTTGAAACCCTGCAACGACCGGAATGAACCCATCTTCAAGCGCTTGCAAAATGCGTTCGTTGTGCACCTTCGAAATCTTTGCCTTGTTGTGGGTACCGTTCGTTTCAATACCGGCTTGGCGTCCCGTAAAGCTGATAGCACGGTGCCCGAGCGCTTCTATGGCAAGCGCGAGCAGTGTCATAGAGACCTGCTCTCCTGTAGAAAGCAAGCGGTCAAGTTCGCGCGCAGGAGGATTCGTGTTAACGGCATTCGCAAGACCAATCAGCTCGTCGGTCGTCTTGCCCATAGCAGACACGACCGCAACAGCCTGATTGCCTTCGTGGCACATCTTGACGAGTCTTTTCGCTACGTTTTTGATCCTCTCGGGCGATGCGACGGACGTTCCCCCGAATTTCGCTACGATTAAAGCCATACGCTTGTAGAGATTCCTTCTTTCTTGGACATGTCACGCACAATCGTTACATGTTCTTCAACATGATCGTGCTGATGCAATTAGCGGCATGTTCAATAGCATCGCAGCATTTTTCCATACGCTCATAGATACGCGACCAAACGAGCACATGCATAACCTCTTCATTCTCAACGGTATGCAAGCGGAAAATGGCGTGGTTGTAGAGCTCGTCTGCCTGCTCTTCATAGGAATTGATATCCACGATCAAATTCTTGAACTTCTTGTTCTTCTTAAAGTTGGGAAACTCTGCCATAACGCCGTTGAGTGCTTTGCAAGATGTACGGATAACATCGGCGAATTGCAGGGCATCTTCCGGCATGGTTGCAATAGCATAGATTTGCATATGCCCTAAGACATCATCGATATAGTCCAGAATGTCATCAAGGGCTTGGGCAAGCTCGACGATATCTTCGCGGTCTATAGGCGGCATGAAATCCGTTGCAGCATTCGAGAAGATGTCATGATTGATCAAATCCCCGGCATGCTCGCACTCATGCATATCCTCCATATATTCGGAGAGCTTGTCATAGTGTTTAAAGTGTCGAATCGCATCAATGAGGATGTCGGCTTCCTTCACGGCAAGGCCGGTCAGCTTCTCATAAGATTTGAAGTAATTGAACTTGGCCTTTTTCGCCATGAACGTACCTTTCTCTGATCATCTCTGCAATGAGACCCTGACTGCAAATTATTGCAGAAAACCGCGCAAGCGACACAAGAAATAGCTATTCGTTTGGTTCCCATCCAAAACGGGCAAACGTTGAACGCTCGGCACCGATAGTGGTGAGAGAGTTGTGACCGGGCAAAACAACCGTGTCATCAGGCAAAAGAGCGAGCTTTTTCATGGAGGCGGCCATGTCTTCGACAGAGCCACCCTCAAAATCCATTCTGCCTGTCGTTCCTTGGAAAAGCGTGTCGCCCGAGATCAATACCGGATACCCGTCGGGATGGTTGCCGAATTGAGGAATGCAGAACAGACACAGGGAGCCTTTTGAATGACCCGGTGTTTCGATCACTTTCCATTCCATCTGACCGATTTTGAGGACATCGCCGTTGCCCACGCGCTGATCGACGGGACATGGGTTTGCCATGCGCGATGTGCCCATCGTGTCTCCCGCTTCGACAATCGGAGCATCGGCAACAGAGGCAATGACTTTGGCTCCGGTAAGCTCACGCAGCTTCGCTGCGGCACCGGTATGATCCCAGTGTCCATGCGTGATAAAAATGGCATCAAGCTTTTTACCCTCGAGCTCTTGATAGATGATCTCAGCATGTTCGCACGGATCTACCACAAAGGTTCCTGTGCCGTCGGAGACGATATACACATTGTTTTGGAGCTGCCCCATAATGATGAACGACACATCAACGCACAATCCGTCGACTTTGACTTTTTGCATGACTCCTCCTAGCCCTTCATGCTGCTATCGCCTGAAACCATACGCCTCGCTTCAAAGACGCCATCGAGCGTATTCAGAGAATGGAGAATGGTTTCAATTTTTGATAGATCACTGATTTCAAACAAGAAGCGCATCTCAACAACGCCATCGCGATGGGTATGCGTGGATGCTGAAAGTACGTTTGCACCGGTTTCAGAAAAGACGCGCGTGACATCGAGAAGCAAATTGAGCCTGTCGAGCGCTTCAAGGTAGATTTGCACTTTAAAGATAGTTTGAGCGGTTGGCTTGCCCTCCCAAGACACTTCGATGATTCTGTTGGGATCGCGTTTGAGATCTGCGGCATTCGGGCAGTCGGCACGATGCACCGACACACCGCGTCCGCGCGTGACGAATCCGATAATGTCATCACCTGGTACCGGATTGCAGCACCTAGACAGACGCACCAGAATATCATCAAGGCCTTTGACCACCACACCGTTATTGGAGTGCGCCTCATGCTTTTTCGGCCGCTTGACGCTGGTGATCATGGGCGGCATAACGCCCGTTGAGCTTGCCCCTTGCCCGATTCTTGGCTTTTCAGCCTCTTCGGTGGCGCGATCAACCAGTATCTTTAAAAGCCTGTTGGCAACGTGTTGCGGGCTTTCCTTACCGCGAGCCAGCTGCACGAACATATCATCGGGACCGTTAAAGCCCATGGCATCGGCAACGATCTTCAGCGCGCGCATAGAGCGGGCATTTGAAAGACCTACGCCATGTTTGCGCATTTCGCGCATCAGAATATCGCGACCATCTTGCAGGTCAGTTGAACGGTTCGCTTTTGAGAAATAGCCGCGGATTTTATTGCGCGCCGATGGCGTCTTCACAAAGTTCAGCCAATCCATGGAAGGAGAGGCGTTTTTTGAGGTCAGGATCTCTACCCGGTCGCCTACTTTAAGCTGGTAGGTTAAAGGCACGATTGAGCCGTTGACCTTTGCACCGACGCAATGGTTGCCGACTTCGGTGTGTACCGCATATGCAAAATCCACGGGCGTTGCCCCTGAACGCAGCGTTTTCACATCGCCGTTCGGCGTAAAGACATAGACTTCGGAATTGTCGAGGTCCATTTTGAGCGATTTCAAAAACTCGCGCGAGTCCTCAGTCTCATCTTGCCAGTCGACCATTTCGCGCAGCCATGCAAGCTGTTTTTCAAGCGCGCTTGTGTTGACGCTTTTGCCGCCCTCTTTATACCTCCAGTGTGCAGCCACGCCATATTCGCTTGCGCGGTGCATCTCTTCGGTACGGATTTGCACCTCTAAGGGTTGACCTTTCGGGCCAATGACCGTGGTATGGAGCGATTGGTACATGTTGTACTTCGGCATGGCGATGTAGTCTTTGAAGCGGCCAGGCATCGGGCGCCACAGCGTGTGCACGGCTCCAAGCGCCGAATAGCAATCTTTCACCGACTTCACAATAATGCGCACGGCAATAAGGTCGTAGATCTCAGAGAACCCCTTGCCTTTCTTCGTCATCTTTTGGTAAATCGAATAGAGATGCTTGGGGCGTCCCATTACTTTCGCATCAATGACAACCTTTTTCATCTCGTCGTTAATGGTGTTGACGACATCGCCCAAATACTGCTCGCGCTCTTCGCGCGTATCGGTCACCATGCGGGATACTTGCTTGTATTTATTGGGCTCCAGGTAGAAAAAGGCTAGATCTTCTAGTTCCCATTTGATCGAGTTGATGCCCAAGCGGTGAGCGATAGGCGCATAGATATCGAGCGTCTCGCGCGATTTGTAGATGCGGCGGTCTTCTCTGAGTGAAGAGAGTGTGCGCATGTTGTGCAAGCGGTCGGCAAGTTTGATCACAATGACGCGGATGTCTTTGCTCATCGCAACAAACATTTTCCTGATGGTTGCCGCTTGCTCATCACTTAAAGAGCCGACTTCAATACGGGTGATTTTAGTCACGCCTTCAACAAGCGCGCGAACATCTTCGCCAAACTCTTCTTCTATGACTTCTCCCGTTGCATCGGTATCTTCAACCGTGTCATGGAGCAGTGCGGCGCAGATGGTTTCAGCATCCATCTTAAGATCAGCCAATATGATGGCAACTTCTATGGGGTGCACGATGAAAGGCTCGCCCGATTTGCGCAACTGTCCCTCATGAGCCTTGCACGCAAAGTCGAACGCTTTTTGCAAAAGAGCCAATTCGCTTGCCTCCATATACGTGCTTGTGAGGTTATAGAGCTCGTCAAAAGCCTGTTCAGGGGTCTTGAATTCTGGATTTGCTGAAGTGCTTTTTGCCATACCCACGTGTTTTGACGTGGCATGGATAACTTGCTCATCAAGGATGTGCTGCCCGTGAGTTTGGTTGTTGTTATATGTCTTCGAATCAGACATGGTATACCTCGTGTAATTCCTTACACCCTCTCGCCGGGAATAATGGGATGCTGTATCTGGTCGGTAAGCTCTTCAGCACTGCATCTCATAGCCCAATCACGGAATGTGTTAAAGGAATCTATTTCGTCCAATCCCTCTACATAGCGGACAGAATCAGTCAATTCAACCTTGTCTGTCTGCTCCACTACATGGATACCGTATTTCTCTATCCCGGAATTATACGTTTTTGAGACCTCGATAAGCCCGAGCTCCC
>CAYPKC010000119.1:0-4769 GCA_964411215.1 uncultured Eggerthellaceae bacterium
GTAGCTCAGTTGGCTAGAATGCCAGATTGTGGCTCTGGAGGTCGAGGGTTCAAGTCCCTTCAGCCACCCCATTTCTCCTCTTACGTTTCCAAACTCTTTTTATCAGGTTTGTCTGATGTAGTTGCGTCCATCTCCTTTGAAGGAGAAAGCGATAGCAAGGCGACCGCAACAATGACAACGGCAACTCCCACCACCATAAGGATCGAGAGAAACTCGCCATAGACGAATGTGCCAATGAAGAGTGCGCCAATCGGGTCACCCGCCGAGCACAATATGCCGGCAAAACCGGCATCGATATGGCTGAGCGACATGGTGAAAAGGATATAGGGAATCACTGAGGTAACGAGCGAGTGGAGCAGAAGGAAGAAGATGCCAAATGCCGGGTCAGCACTTACAAAGGTACCGATTGTTGCATAATCGGCTGTTGGCGCAAGGGCAATGGTTGCGAACACAAAGCTGTAGAAGATAATCGTAAAGGTGTGATAACCGCGCTCCATGGCAAGTTTTGAGAACACGGTATAGAGCGAATAGAAGAACGCTGACCCAAGGCCAACAAGGACAAAAAGCGGAGAAGCGCCAGAATAGCCACCTTCGAAAATGCCACTGACAAGGGCGCATCCTAAAAGTGCGAGCAGCGAGCAGAGTATTTTCCTGACGGTTATTTTCTCTTTGAATAGAAAAGCTGAAAAGATAATGACAAAGATGGGAGACGTGGCCATAAGCACGGCCGCAAGGGATAGGCTCAACGTATTAACGGAGGTGTTCAAGCAGATATTAAGGAGTACTGAACCTAAAATGCCGCTGCAGGCAAACAGCCACAGATCCTTGAGCTTCACCTTGAGCAGATTCTTATTAACGATCAAAAGGCCAAAGAACAAGATGACAATCGCAATGGAGAAGCGCGCAAACAACACCGTTTGGTTATCGAATCCGAAACTGGTAAGCGTCCTGACAAGAATGCCGATCGATCCCCACAATATGCCAGCAATCAGAGGCGCGATCAGCCAGACTCTATTCATGCTTGTTCCTTTTCTCCCCCGATATATAAACTCGGCTGTCCCCTCATGTGACAGCCGAGATCATTCTTACGATACTGCTTACTATATCGCTTGCCTTTTGAAAGACAAGCAAGAGATCTTATCCGAAGCGGTACTCGACCCCCATGCCTGCATCGGGATATTTCCATTTGTTGATAATGGTGCCTCCGCAGGCAATGCGGCACGTTCCGCACTCAAGGCATCCTGAATAGTCGAATACTTTTGTACCGTCGTCGCGACGTTTGTACAAAGCTGCCGGGCAGACGCGAATCAGCTTGTCAAACTCGGCATCGCTCGGGTCTTCAACGAGCTCAATATGGGGATTGCCCTCATCAACGGTGTATTTATTCTTCGCCAAATAAGGGTCGACATTGACCGTAATCTTGATATCACTCATAGCGCCTTCATCGCCCCTCTCACATCCTTGAACAGCTTTCCGTATCCGATCTGCTTCAGGCGCGGAAGAGCCATTTCCTTTACATGCTTAGCCGGAGCTCCGTCAATCACGAACATATCGTTCATGATGTCGCGCACCATCTGCGGATATCCGTCGAACATACGCTCAAAGCCCTCTAAGAACGCAGGAGCATTCGCAAACGAGCGCATATCTTTTAAGACGAAGGAATTCTCAAGTGCCTGCACATAGGGCTCAAGGAATTTTGCATCCGTATTGCCCGCATCGAGTGCTGCAGCTGCAGCTTGACCTGCCATCTGGCCAGCAGCGATAGCGTAATCCATACCGCGCACAGCATAGCCGAAGTTGATGCACATCATGGCAGATTCGCCTGCCACCATGACACCGTCTCCCACTAACTGAGGCATGATGTTGATACCGCCTTCAGGAACCATATGTCCTGAATACTCAACAAGCTCTGCATCACGGATAAGAGGAGCAATAGCCGGATGATTCTTGAGATCTTCCATCATCTGGTAGATGGGGTATTCGCTGGACTCCACCGCTTCAATGCCTGCCACGATACCTAAAGAGATAGATTCTTTGTTGGTGTACATAAAGCCACCGCCGAATTTACCTTTAGTGGCATCGCCTGCAATCATCCAGGCAGCACCTTCATCATCTGAAGCAACGCAAATACGATCGGTAATGACGCTTGCGGGAAGGGCATAGGTCTCTTTGACGCCGACAGCGATCTGAGAAGCAGGAGGCCGCTTATATCCGACCGCTTTCTCGGTCAGAAGCGAGTTCACGCCATCGCAGAGAATGGTCACGGCAGCAGTAATTTCATCTTCTCCTGCCTTGATGCCGATGACACGCCCTATTTCATCTTTGACGATATCGTCGACAGGAATGCCATAGATATATTCCGCACCGGCATCTTCTGCTTTGGAAGACAGCCATTGATCAAACGGAACGCGCAAAACCGAGTAAGATTCGCGGCCTTCTTCACGCATCATCTCAGACGTGAAATTCATGGTGAAGTTCGCATCAGACGACATGAGCGATATGCGTTCTTGAACGATCTTGCGCTCAAGCGGTGCCTCTTCTTTAAAATTCGGGAATACCTTGGCAAGCGAATGGGTATAAATACGACCGCCTGTCATGTTCTTCGAACCGGCGCTCTCTCCCCTCTCGACCACCAATACGGATTTGCCAGCGTTTGCAAGCTCGTAGGCGGCAACAGCCCCCGCGCATCCCGAGCCAACGACAATGGCATCAAAATCATATTCGGTCATATAACAAAATCCCCCTGTAAAACTCTCGATCAGCCTTATGGCACGAAATGCGCCTGTCTCTTTACTGCCTGCATGCAACGTGACTGAAGTTGATGTCACTGAGGCTAACGCATACAACTCAAGACAGTCAAATGCGGGGAGCAAGGCAAGCCTCCTCCCCGCATTTCTTAAAGCGCACCTGTAGCTTATGCCAGCTTCTTGATGATGTCGCGGCCAGCAAGGCGTCCAGACGTATGGGCAAACCCGTTTGCCGTGCCTGGGCAATCCAGGTTGTACGTATCGCCGTAAAGGCCTGATGCCTCCATGCCGACGGCGTACAGTCCACCGATGGGCTCGTACTTGTCGTCAACGACTTCCATGTTGCCATTGATAGAAATACCGCCGCACGATACCAGAATGGTCGGAACCTGCTTGATTGCGTAGAACGGAGCAGTAGTCACAGGATACAGGAACTGAGCAGGCTTGAAGAAGTCAGTGTCTTTGCCCTGAGCGCAAATCTCGTTGTAGCGATCAATGCTTGCTTTCAGGATATCAACGTCTACACCCATGCCAGCAGCAAGCTCTTCAATGGTGTCGGCCTTGATAACGGCACCATCTTTGTCTTCGAGGGAAGCGGCAACTTCTGCCTCAAAGCGCGGGAACTTCTGATGATACTGGATGAAGTCGCCCAAACCCACGTCAGATCCAACCTCTTCAAGGTGCTTCACCTTGTTCTCGTCAAGGACAGACCACACGATACCATCCCTGCGCTGAGCAACGGTGTTGCCCGTGTCAGCAAAGCTCATCGCAACGCTCTCGTCGCAGAAGCGCTCGCCTTTAGAGGTAAGCCACAGATTCGGCTGGAATCCAACGCCATTCATCTGCGAGTCAAGGGTTCTGCCTTCCGTCACCGCATCGATCATGAGCGTGCCGAGGGAAGATGTTGCAGCGCCGGCAGAAAGGGCCATCATAAGGCCGTCGCCCGTGTTCTCAGAAGGCATGCTGTGGAAGTTCGTCTCTTTGAGCCACGGCATCCAAGAATACTTGCCAACCAATTCCGGATTGTCGCCAAAGCCGCCTGTTGCAAGGACGATTGCCTTTGCGCCGATGCGCATCTCTTCGCCTTCAGACTCAGCAACGATACCGACAATCTTGCCATCTTCGAAGATGAGCTCTTTGCCCGGCGTGTTGACAAAGATGTCGACGCCAGCGTTTTCGCATGCATGGAGCAGAACTTCCTGGCAACGTGCGCCAAGGCCTTCGGGGCGATGGAACGTATAAAGCTCGAGATCCTGGTCGAATGCATAGATGGTGACATCGGAATACTCAATGCCGAGCTTCTTGAAGATGTCGATGGTCTCACCGGAATTCCACACGAATGCCTTGACGACTTCGGGGTTAGCGCGGTGATGGCTGTAGTCGATGTAACGATGATAATGCTCTTCATGCGTTGGGAAGTGAGCGCCTGCCGGAAGCTCTCCCGGATAATCCGGATGAGGGCGGGTCTGCTGCTCGATGGACTCAGATGCGCAGGTACCTTCAGCGTATTTGGACGTACCGCCGGTCTCTGATTGCTTCTCGAGTACGACAACGCTCAGGTCGCTCTCGGTTGCGATGGTGTATGCGCACGATTTTCCGGAACCGCCTCCGCCAACTACCACCACATCATACTCAACATCAAATGCCATTTTTTCCTCCTTGTTTTAAGCACACGTTATATGTGCAACCGACCTGGATTAAGAGAGTGCCTGGGTAAGTGCCGGCACTACTTTATAGAGATCGCCCAGGATGCCGTACTTGCTGTGCTGGAAGATCTCAGCATTCTCGTCATTATTAATGCTCACGATGACTTTCGCATCGCGTACACCGGAGGTATGGTTGGGAGAACCAGAAATGCCGACAGCAACATAGAGTTCAGGTGCTGCGGAATTATGCGATGAACCTAAGACGCGATCTGCGGTGTACCAATGCATGTTGTCGCATGCCGGAAGCGTACAGGCAAATTCTGCACCAAGCGCATTGGAAAGGGCAACGGTTAAGGCCAGGACCTCTTATGAGACA
>CAYPKC010000120.1:0-4695 GCA_964411215.1 uncultured Eggerthellaceae bacterium
ATGGACGCCGAAGGAATGGACAAACGCGAAATAGCGGCCAGTCTCTATCTTTCCGAAGGCACAGTTCGCAACCACATCAGTTCTGTTTTAGCGAAAAAACACCTCTCCAACCGCACCCAGATCGCCATTGCCTACCTCAATGGCGATCAAAACGTCTAGCTGTCCCGAAGGCAGCATTAGAGATGTGAGCAACTGCTTGATTCGTCCGTAGTTATTGGAAGCGCGGTTCAGCTTTTGGTAGTCAAACGAGAAGGAGCGATTTAGCCTCCCCCTCAACTTACAAATCTATATCAATGCCTTGCTCTTTCGCTTGTTGCGCGATGACTGAGTCAAGATCCCGATGCTTAGTCCAGTCAGAATCATCCTTTTCGGCAGTTTCAGTGGTTGATTCATTTAATCGAGGTATGTCGTCTCTGCTTATCGGGAGAAAAGTCAGCATACTGCCACTGTCTATGAAATCTGTTACTACATCTTGTATTTGCCCATTCACCCAAACGATGGCTTCAAGTTTGGTTATCTCCAGAACGTTATTTTTGAGCTTACCTGCAATCTCCCATTCTATTCCGCGATCGCGACCATCATAAGCATCAATAATAGGCACTTCAAAATAGGCACGAATACTATCCGGCTCTATCGGATTATCACTAAGAAACGCATCTTCATCTTCTGGTTTCGCAATTCTTGAACCTTTAAGAGAAGATAAGTCAGAATAAATCGCATTATTTAGAGCAGTATCGTAAGCAAATTTATTGAGAACATATGGGACAGAAAGATATATCTCTCCGTCTTTCTCAAGGATTCTGAGATATTTGATATCTGATTCAGCAGGATCGTTTATGAAATTTTGATCGCTCAGGTTCACCTCTTCATTAGAAGTTGGTTTATCGGTGCTTGCATTTCCGGCTTCTGTGGATTCTTCAGCTTTGGCAGCATCGGAGCTTTCAGTATTATTAGATCAACACCCGGTTATTCCTAGGCAAGCAATAGCTAATGTTCCTATAGCTATGAGAGTGATTAGTTTCTTAAGTTTCATGATTTGCTACCTTTCAGTTTTTGATCTTTACCGTGAAACATAGACCATCACTTAGCTCCATTGCTTCAGTACGTCTTCCTTTGCAAGCTCCATTGCAACATCCTCAGGAATTTTGGCTTTTCTGTAATGATCGAACCGTTTTTCCAAATCCTGAATAGCTTTTTTGACGCACTTTGCTGGAGTCGTTTCGGAGAGCACGCCCATTTCAGGCGCTTCCTCTTTGCTAGCATTTTCATCGAAAATAAGGCATGCGCCACACTTCTGCACTGATCCACTTGTTACCAATAAATCCTTATTATGAATAACACACCTATAAGTTGTCGCATTGCCACGTTTCTTTGTCTCTTGGCAAAAGCGGCACCGCTCTCCTGTCTTAGTTTTGCCGCCAGGATTAGGCATTTCACACCAAGCCCAATCAGGTACCCAGTATTCAAGCTCAGTCTTTTTATAGGACATGCTAGAAATCCTTTCTGCCCAGTTTCTTGCCCAGTTCCTGCCCCGCTTTTGCCTAGCTGCCCTATCCCGAAAATGGGACAGACACAAAGAGGCAAAAGCGTATTATCGCAATGAGTTACAGCCCTCAGATAAGGATATTACTTATGAATGATTCTCATTATATACAGGGTATGTGCCCTCACTGCAAATGCGAGACACGGCTATATGTGCCCCATGAATGGTGGGTGCCTGTACAGTGCTCAAGCTGTGGCCAAAAGATACAGCCCGAAGATTGGGATAAAGTCGCCGCCGTTATTTCCCAAAAGATATCATCCCTGACAGAAAAGCTTGGCTGTTTAAAGAAAAATGGATAGCGCATTGTCGGATGCGTCATATATATGGAAAGGCTTTGCATCGACATTATTCAAGGCTGCACGGCGCATTTTCTTTAAGTCACGTATTAAAAACATGAGTACTCGCTTATCGAAAAACCGCGATGCCTTAGCTTCTCTTACAAACACCCGATATGTCTTAAGCCCTTGGTATAGATGCTCGAATATTCCGCAAAAACTCAATATCTATACAGGCAGTTCGAAATCAAAACTGACTCCGCTTTATCGGAAAAACGGCTCATTTTCTACAACAGGAAACAATGAACAAACAGGCGGTCTAACAGGAGAATTCATTGTCTTTGAAAAGCTTGCTGCAGCGAGTAGAGAGAAAGGGTCGCCTCTTGCCAATGCGCGTTTGTGCAACAATCTGTATCTTCCTTTGCACAATAACCCAAATGGAAAGATAAAAGGTGAAACAGATATCGTAATCCTTACTCGAAGCGTTGCTATTGTCTGCGAAGTTAAACGATGGCATGCAGCTATTCGATATACACCGCATCTTCAGACCATTTCGTCGCAACGATCGCAAGGCGAATCGCCCTTGATGTATGGCTATAAAGACAATGACAAGCCCTTGATGCAGGCAAAAGATCGCTGGAAAGACTTTAAGTGGCTTGAACATTATCCCAAGGATCGTGTTTTTTATGCCCTCATTTTTGCTAATCCAACAAAGTTCGAATCTCCTCTCAATCAGTTTATCGATTCTTGTTTGGTCACAAGCTGTGACGAAGAGAATGGCACCTTGATGCTTGATGCACTAAGCGAAGTTGTATCTAAGTATGATTCTCTTTTTGAACAGAGCGATGTGGATGCTATTGCTCTTGATCTTCAAGCGCAGAAAACGCCAAAGAAGACTCATAAAGCACAACGTCAGCAGATGAAAAACGAGCTATTCGAAGAATACCTCCAAGACTACATGAGTGGGACAACGGGGACGTAGCCTATTGTCCCGGCCGAATGAAAACATGACAACGGGGACGTAGCCTATTGTCCCCTGCATAGCTTATTACCCGTACAGTTTTTGCAAAAGCTTCTCAATCTCCTGACATTCTCTTGATGTTGCGTTGTCATTCTTGTTTCGAGCCTCCTTACCGGCTCCCTCCCCACGAGGAGGTCTTCTAAAGAAAGGAAACAAAATGATAAGAAACATTGCACGTACCGGCATCGCGATCGTTCTGGGAGCAGCCTGTCTCTTTGGCGTGGTAGGTGCGCTCGGTTGCGCCTCCAGCGATGCACAGCCATCAGAATCAGCAGACTCTGCACCACAGCCTGGCGGAGAGATTTCGGTCTACTCCCGCGAGGACGGATCGGGAACGCGCGGAGCCTTTGTCGAGCTTTTCGACCTTGAAGAGAAGGATGCGTCAGGCAATAAGATCGACACGACGACTGATTCCGCCGCAATAACCAACTCAACGTCGGTGATGATGACCTCGGTCGCAAATGATCCTAAGGGCATCGGTTACATTTCGCTTGGCTCGCTCAACGATACAGTCAAGGCGGTCGCCATCGACGAGGTGGAAGCTACCACCAAAAACGTCAAAAGCGGTGATTATCGAATCTCACGCCCCTTCAATGTTGTCACAAGCGAGGATCTAAGTGCGCCTGCACAAGACTTCATCGACTTCATCATGAGTGTAGACGGACAGACCATCGTTGAAGACAATGGATATATTGCTGTTGCTAACGACGCAGCTCCTTATGAGGCATCAGGAGCCTCCGGCAAAGTGGTTGTTGCCGGATCTTCATCGGTAACCCCGGTGATGGAAAAGCTCGCTGAAGCCTATCAGGCAGTGAATCCAGACGTAGTAGTCGAAGTGCAGCAATCCGACTCGACAACCGGTGTGAACATGACAGTGGAAAAGACCTGCGATATTGGCATGACCTCACGCGATCTCAAGGATTCCGAGACTGCTGCCGGTGCGAAAAGCACGGCCATCGCGCAGGATGGTATTGCAGTGATTGTAGCGCCCGAATCGGCGATCAACAGCCTTACAAGCGATCAAGTCAAAGACATCTTCTCAGGTAACATTACCGATTGGGCAGACATAGCCGGCTAGGTAATCATACTCATGGCAAAGCTAATAAACAAAGAGAGGGTCGCCCACGTGCTATTCGCCTTTGCGGCGGCCATCTCGATCTTGGCGGTCTCTCTCATCTGCGCCTTTCTGTTTATAAACGGTATTCCAGCAATGGCTCAGATCGGATTGCCCGAATTCCTGTTCGGCACCACATGGAAACCGAGCAGCGGGATATACGGCGTCTTTCCCATGATTGTGGGAAGCATCTATGTCACCGCCGGTGCGATCCTTGTGGGTGTTCCCGCAGGCATCCTTACCGCCATCTTTCTCTCGCGTTTCGCAGGCAAGCGTATTGCGGCGCTGTTGCGCCCAGGCGTCGAGCTTTTGGCAGGTATTCCGTCTGTAGTATATGGCTTCTTCGGATTGATGGTGATTGTTCCTTTCATACGTACTACGATGCCAGGACGTGGATTATCGCTTCTGGCTGCATCGATGCTTTTGGGAATCATGATCCTGCCAACAGTCATTACTGTGACGAAAAACGCGCTTGATGCCGTTCCGAAAAGCTACTACGAAGGAGCGCTTGCGCTCGGTGCAACGCATGAGCGCGCCGTGTTCAGCATCCTTGTTCCAGCGGCTTTCTCAGGCATTATGGCAGCCGTCATCCTGGGGGTCGGGCGCGCCATCGGCGAAACAATGGCAGTCGTAATGGTGGCAGGCAACCAACCCATCATCCCGACCTCCATCTTCGAAGGCGTTCGCACACTGACTGCCAATATCGTGCTCGAGATGGGCTATGCGGCTGATCTTCACCGTG
>CAYPKC010000121.1:0-4659 GCA_964411215.1 uncultured Eggerthellaceae bacterium
GCTTAATGTCACACTTTTAAGGAAAAATTATTTTCATCCATTTTAGGAAGCGTGAAAGTGGGACATTAAGCTACGTCCCCGTTGTCCCACTAAGGGAGTAGCAGATCTCTTCGGCGGTGAGGTAGTGCACGTTGCTGCTGGGGAGCGAGTTGATGAAGGCGCGGCCGTACCCCTTGTTGATGATGCGGGAGTCCGCGAGAATCAGCACGCCGGTGTCGTCGACTTTGCGAATCAGGCGGCCGGCGGCTTGCCTCACTTCAAGTACCGCCTTCGGCAAATCGAAATGCATCCATGAGCTGCGGTCGCGATCTTTGCGCTCACGCGAGAGCGGATCGGTCGGACTCGTAAACGGAAGGCGCGGAATGATCACGCCGCGAAGTGTTGAGCCAGGCGCATCAAAGCCTTCCCAGAAACTCTTCAGCGCAAAAAGCGAAAGCGTTTCATCGACCACAAACTCGTCGCGAAGACCCTTCACCGACACACCCCATTTTTGGCAAATGAGCCTTAAGTTCGCTTCCTTGAGCGACGGATGCACCGCTGAAAAGCACTTATCCATTTCCTTTTTGTTCGTAAAGAGAGTGAGCATCGAGCCTTGCTGCGCAATGTGCGCATCGTGCAAAAACGCCTGCAAGCGCTCAAGATAAGCGGGCTCAGACGGCTCGGGCATATCGGTTACCACATACACTTTCATGTTGTTGTCGAAATCAAAACAGGGGTCAAGCTTGAGTTTTTCCGCTTGGGACTGCTCGCCCATGTTCAAACCCATCGCCTGCTCAAACGTTTCAAACGAGTCTTCGACCGTCAGCGTCGCCGACGTGTAAACAACCGAGCGCGTGTTGTTATACAGTGTTTCGTCCAGCTCTTCGCCGACGTTGTACAAAAACGCATGAAACACCGCGCCGCCACGCGAGCGTCCACTGCGCCCCGCGCCCACATCGTCTTTGTTCTCATGGCGGTTCAACGTCACGGCATACACATACTTATCCGACGGTTGCAGGAAAATAGTGTTCGCCGCCTGAATGACATCCTTCAACTCAAGCGTCACCATCGCGATCTCGCGCTGCGCAAAACTCGCGTCTTTCTCGTCCTCCATGAACGAAACCAGATCCTGCGCCGTGAGCGTCAGCCGCTCCGCCGCCTCAACCATGTTCTGCGCATACGTACGAAGTGCCGTAAAAATCGTGGAATTGCGCACTTCTTGATTGATCCACAGATCGAACAGCTCATAGCTCGATTTCTTCTGCGGATCGAAAAAGAGAAGCTCATGCGCCTGCGCCGCAAACTCTTGCGAAGCCTCGGCGAACGTCTTCGCGTGGCTGGTCGCCTTTGCAATCAGCGCATGAAACAGCGTCTCGCCCGTGCCTTCCGCCTTCAAAGAACGCGCCGCATGCAAAAACACATTCGCACGCGCGTCCTCTGAACTCACGCGCTTGACCAGTTGCGCCAGCTTATCCACCGCAATCGACACCGAAAGCGCCCTGCGCGCTTCCTCTTCGCACCCATGCGCCTCATCGGCGATCCAATACCGAAGCTGCGGCAAAAGCGCCCCTTGAGCTGCAGCATCGCAGAACAGAAGCGAATGATTGGTAACGACGATGTCCGAACACAGCGCCAACGTGCGCGACCCTTGAACATAACAAAGCTCTCCGTAAAACGGGCAACGGCGCTTCAGGCAATCGTTGCTTGTCGTCGTGATGGCACCACGCGGAAGGGTCCGGTAGTCGATCTTCAGGTTGTCTATGTCGTTGTAATTGGTTTGCTGGATGTAGGAAAGCAGCGCCGCGAGCGCGGGAGCTTGCGATTTTTCCTCGCCGGCGACTTTGACGATCTTCGGCCCTTCGCGAAGGATCCACTGGATTTTCCAGAGGCACGGGTAGTGGGTATAGCCTTTGAGCGGGGCGAACGTGAGAGGCGCGTCGCTGTTCGCGGCGTCTTCTGCGGGAGTGTTCACGTCCGCGGTAACGGCGCTTTCGCCATTTGCAGCGACTTCCGCGCCAGCAACGCCAGCGGCGCCTTCCGCATCCCTCTCCCCTGCCGCTTGTTTCGCAAGACCTTCCGCTAGGGCGGGAAGCTCCTTATATACCAGCTGGTCAAGGAGCGCATTTGTCTTGGTGGCAATGCCGATGCCGATGTTGTTGCGCTTGGCGGTGAGCGCGGCCGGCACCAGGTAGGCCATCGATTTGCCCGTGCCCGTGCCTGCCTCTATCATCAGATTTTCCGAAGCTGAAAACGCGTCGCGCACCGCGATTGCCATCTCGAGCTGCTGGCTGCGCGTCTCGTAATCGGGATAGATCTCGCCCAGCAACCCTTCCTGAGAAAACGCCCGTTCAAGCTCTTCGGCCGACGGGAACGTAATGGTTTTGAAGTCGCCTTTCGAAAACGATTGCGCGAAAACATTGGTGGTTTTCATGCCTTCGAGCAACTCGGCAGAAACCATGGACGCCGCGTCTTCCTTCGGCGTCATATCAAGCTCGGCAATGCGCTTGGCGCGCATCTTCTTCAGGTCAACCGTCTCCGGCAAAACGACGCGGCCGAGCGCCCGCTCCTCTTTGGTCAGGCGCGCCTCCGTCGCCGCCGCCAATTTGCGCTGCGCGAAGAACGCAAACACCTTTTGCGTGAACCACTCATCGGGCGTGGCAAAACCGGCGATCGTGTGGAGCAAATCTTCCGGCATCGCATCGACCGCCGCAAGCAAAATCGGATAAAGTGCGCAGGTCGCGACCACATCGTCGTCGGCACGGTGGGTCGAAAGCGGCGCGCCAAACGCCTTCACCAAATCGATCAACCGATGCGATTTCATGCACGGAAGCGCAATGCGCGAAAGATCGAGCGAATCTATCCAATCGTTTTCGAGCAGCGGATAGCCCTGCGGATGCTTCGTGCAGAAGTTGCGATCGAACGCGGCATTATGTGCCACCAACTTCGCATCGCCCACGAATTCGACCAGGTCAGCAAGCGCTTCTTCAGGCGCGGACGCGTCGGCGACATCTTCGTCGGTAATATTCGTGAGATGCTGAATGTCTTCAGGGATGGCCTGTCCCGGATTGACGAAGGTCACAAACCACTCCGTGATCTCGCCGTGGATCAGCTTGGCTGCGGCAATTTGAGTAAGCTCGTCTTTCTTCAGAGAAACGCCCGTGGTTTCCGTGTCGATCACGACCACGTTGGTGTCATATTCGGCGAAGTCGGTTGTTTTCGCGCGCTTTGGAAGCTCGGCGTAGCGTTCGAAGGTGTCGTGCGGCGTGCCTTCGAGCACGAACTCTTTCAAGGAAGCGTGAATGGATGGCTTATCTGTTGATATCGCGTGTTCTGTCATCGTGCGTTCCGACATTGCATCTTCCGACAAAGTATCTTCTGACATATCGCGTTCCTACCAGCCAAAACATGATTTGCAGGCGAAAACAATCACCGTGACCAGCGCCAAGAGCACAATCCAGCTGCCAATGTAGCACCCTTTGTTCCCAGCGCGCCCCTGCGCGATAAACTTGTCTGTCAGATTGCGCTTGCGGGCAAGAATTTGCGTGCCGTCAATCTTCTCGGGAAGCTTGACTGTTTGCGTCGGCACCCACGTCCCGTGCGAAGAAATCACCTTTTGTACGGCCTCTTTGTCGAAATCGATTTTAGGGCGCACGTCTTCGCCGATTTTGGACGACAGCGTTTGCAGAAAGCCTTCGAAATCCTTTTTGTACGAAGGATTAAACCCAATAACCGCAGCGCTTCCCCAATAAAAGCCGCCGTCGTCGCTTTCGGTGAACGCCACAAACGACAAAATCGCCTTGAGCGTGAGCCCCTCGGCGCGAAGCAAGCTGAGTTGGCGCGAAATCGCGGGGTTAAAAAAGCTGACTTCCTGGTCAAAGCGGTTGACCATCCATGCCTTATGAACGCCCTTGTCTATGTCGATTTTGATGTCGTAAATGTCGCCAACCATGTTGTTGGCACCCATAAGCTCAGCAGCATCTTTCTTGCTGCTAGTTTCGAAATCGAAGTACTCCCCGAAATAATTGCGCATGATGCTTGAATGCTACCTTTTGAGCGCCGACTCGACCATGAACGTGCAGAGCTCTGGGAACGGAACGCCCACGGCACGGGCCGCGTCAGGCAAAAGCGACGTTTTGGTCATGCCGGGCACGGTGTTTGTTTCAAGCGCCCACACACCACCGTTTTCCTCAATGATGAAGTCGGTTCTCGAAACACCCGCGCAACCCAGCACATTATGCGCCTGAACTGCGAAGTGTTGAATCTTTTCCGCGTCGTTGTCGGCCAGGCGCGCGGGGCAGATGTGCTCAGATCCGCCGGGTGCGTACTTGGACTCAAAGTCGTACGACTCGTTTTGCGGAATGATTTCAATGATAGGAAGCGCCTGTGCGCTGTCGTCTTCGCCGAGCACCACGCACGTGAGCTCTTTTCCGGCAATGTACTTTTCAACGACAACCTTTGTGTCAATGCCGAACGCTTCTTTCAAGGCTTCTTCAAGCGCCTCTTCCGTATCAACAATGTAGACGCCGATGGAAGAGCCTTCCGTCGCGGCCTTCACCACGACTTTTTGCCCGAGCTTCGCCTGAATGTCCGCTGCGGAAATGGGCTCGTCGCGCAGAATGGTCAGCGACGGCGGCGTGGGAACGCCCGCGTTTTCGTAAAATACCTTGGCGCGCGCTTTGT
>CAYPKC010000122.1:0-4638 GCA_964411215.1 uncultured Eggerthellaceae bacterium
GTTGTTCTGCCTATCCGCCCAGTCGCTTCGGAGGCACCGCTATGCAAGTCTTTAAATGTGCTCTGCGCATCATTAGGGGAAACCTGGTTTTTCCTCTCGTTTATATTGTAGGCCTGAGCTTCATGGGGCTTTTCATGGCCATTAGCTTCGACTTCGGCGATAGTACTTCGGACTTCCAGCGGCCGGAGTACGACTTCGCCGTTATAGATCGTGATGGAAGCGAGCTTTCCCAGGCCGTGACCGAGGTATTGGCGGCTCAAGGGGAGGCCGTATCCGTGCCCGACGAGAAACTGGCCATCCAGGATGCGGTGGCCAAGGGACAAACCGACTATCTACTCATCATCCCTCCGGGATACGGGGAGGAGTTCGCGCGCGCTGTGCGCAACGGAGGCGACCTGCCGCAGATGGAGACGGTGTTTAGCTATTACTCTATGGAAGGTGCTTTCGTTGATGAAGTAGTGAACGGTTACCTGGGTCTGGTGCAGACACTTTCTATCACAGATCCCACCTTATCTCTGGGCGAAGCTGCGCGCGAGGCTCAAGGATTTGTCGCTCAAAAAGCCCAGGCATCTGTCCTTGATTTTGCCACCAAAGTGAATGAGGCTGATCGATTCGTGTTCTACTTACAGTGGAGCACCTACACCCTTTTCGCCGGCATTGTGGTTTGCGTGGGTCTTTTGACCTCCATCATGGGTCGGGCTGACGTGCGGCGGCGCAACCTAGCTTCTCCGCTTACCTATGCCTCCTATAACGGACAGCTCATACTGGCCTGCCTTACGGTGACATTTTTCTCTTGGATGTGGACGTTCGGTTTGGGTCTCGGGGCTTTTCCCGACGCAGTGGCTCATATCGCTTTTGAAGGCATCGCATTGTGCGCTTTGAGTATGCTGCTGTTTTGCTTGGTAGCCTGCGCATTCGGGTTCCTGCTTGGTGCGCTGGGGGCTAATACCATGACCTGTAATGCTGTGGGTAATATAGTAGGCATGGTATCGTCGTTTTTGGGCGGGGCGTGGATCTCGCTTGATCTTATGTCACCCCAGGTGGCCCAGCTTGCCCAATGGTTTCCAAGCTACTGGTATTCTCGCGCATGCCAGCTGGCGGCTCATGTGGCTCCGGGGTCTGCGACTGGCGAAATATTCCAATGCCTGGGGGTTCTGTTGCTTTTCGTTCTGGCGCTTTTCTCCGTGGCTGCACTGGTGGGCAAGCTACGCACTCAGACTTCTGAGGCTGGCGGCAACCGCGCTGCCGAGGTTACTACTGTCTAAATGCGTAGGCTTTATACATTAGTTATACAGATTCCTTATTCTGTAAATAAAGAGATTGCAAAGCGCTGCGCCGCAGAATAATGTGGATAAGACTGTTTTAATCAATACATAGTACGCGCATTTCCATACATAATGCTTGCGATAGCACGAAGCATGCGCAGAAATGCAAAGGACGGTGCGCGAACACGTCGATTAGGAAACGACATGGTGAAAAAAGCTGACAACGGTACATTGACCAAAATTCATGAGCCTTACGGTGGCTCGACGGTTGAGGAGCGCAAGGAGGCTATGAGCCGCGCTCTCACTCCAGAGGAGCGTGCGGCGCGCAACATTATTCCAGAGACGAACCCTGCGGGCGGCCCGCAGCGCGTGATCGCCGAGGAGCTGTATTCCGAGAATGACACGTTCGTTCCGTATCACCTCGAACATCCCGACGATCCAGGCCCGGCGGCATCATTGCCCGTGAAGGAAGGCGTGCTGGCTGAGGGTCAGAAGATTACCGACCGCATCGGCGTGAAGGTAACGCCGAATGATCCTGATTATTGGGGTCTCGCAAGCGTTATGACCGACGAGGAGGCTGCGCTTACCTCGCACATGAAAGTGCGTGTGCCCATGACATTTACGCAGCTCAAGCAAGCCTCGGGTCTCGGCGACGAAAAGCTGCAACAGCTGCTTGATGATCTCAGCGTAAAAGGGATCATTGAGTATAACTGGGAAAATCTTGATGGCAAGAATCCTCATCACGAGAAGCGCTACGTGCTTCCCATGTTCGTTCCCGGTTCGGCTGAATTCACGGTAATGAACCAGCAGCAGCTGGAGGAGCACCCCGAGATTTCCACTTTTTTCGAACGCATGGCATACCTTCCTCTCAGGAAGGTAACAAAGATGGTTCCGCCCGGAGGCGCAGGCATTGGTATGCATGTGATTCCAGTAGAGCGTGCTATCGAGCACGAGAACCAAGCGATCGACGTAGAACGCATATCGCACTGGCTGAAGAAGTACGATCGTTTCTCAGCCGGAGCATGTTCGTGCCGTTTGGCTGAGCGCGTCCGCGGAGGCAACGCCGGAAGCGACCCACAAAACTGGTGCATCGGCGTGGGGGACATGGCCGACTTTTGCGTGGAAACGGGCAAGGGCCACTACGTCACCTATGACGAGGTGATGGACATACTTATCCTGGCCGAAAAGAATGGCTATGTGCATCAGATAACCAACATCGACGGCTCTGACAAGATCTTCGCCATCTGCAATTGCGACGTGGACGTGTGCTATGCACTCCGCACTTCGCAGCTCTTCAACACCCCGAATATGAGCCGTTCGGCTTATGTGGCCGAGGTTGACGGCACCCAGTGTGTCGCTTGTGCGGGATGTGTGGAGGTATGCCCGGCCGGCGCTGTGCAGCTGGGGCAGAAGCTTCCTACGACAGAAGGCGAAGTCACGTACCCGCGTCAGCCGCTGCCAACGCTTAGCTGGAGCGAGGACGATTGGGACTTTGACTACAAGAACAACAACCGCATCGAGTGCCATGAGACAGGCACGGCGCCGTGTAAGGTGGCGTGCCCGGCGCACATTTCGGTGCAGGGGTATCTGCGCATGGCTGCACAGGGGCGCTACCGTGATGCGCTTGCTCTTATCAAGAAAGAGAACCCTTTCCCGGCGGTGTGCGGACGCGTCTGCAATCGTCGTTGCGAGGCGGCTTGCACGCGCGGTACGGTTGACGAAGCTGTCGCCATCGACGAGGTGAAACGCTTCATAGCCGAAAAGGACCTCGAATCTGAACATCGCTTTGTCCCTGAAGTCGTGCCGCCCACTACACGCGGCGGTTTTCCGCAGAAAATTGCGATCATTGGCGCGGGCCCAGCTGGCCTCACGTGTGCATATTACCTGGCTCTTATGGGCTATTCGCCAACGGTGTTTGAGCGTTCTGCGAAGCCCGGCGGCATGATGACCTACGGCATTCCCTCCTACAAGCTTCCAAAGGATGTGGTAGATGCTGAAATCGACGTGCTGCGCGAGATCGGCGTCGACATTCGCTGCGGCGTTGATGTCGGAAAAGACGTTACGCTCGATGAGTTGCGAAGCGAAGGCTTCGACGCATTCTATGTGGCGATCGGCGCCCAAGGTGCACGCATGCTTGATATTGAAGGGGTTAATGCCAAAGGCGTGATTTCTGCAGTCGATCTTTTGCGGCATGCAGTTGACGGCACAGCGGAAGATCTTTCGGGCGACACGGTCGTGATCGGCGGCGGCAACGTAGCCATTGATGCGTCGCGCGTGACACTTCGCTGCGGATCCGACAAGGCAACTATGTTCTGCCTTGAGCAGCCCGACGAGATGCCTGCATCAGAAGAAGAGGTTGCCGAAGCGCTTGAAGACGGCGTGGTCGTGAATTATGGGTGGGGTCCCAAAGCCATTCTCACCGATGACAACGGCTGCGTTTGCGGCATTGAGCTGCGCCGTTGCCTGCGCGTCTTCGACGACGAGGGGCGTTTCTCGCCCGCATACGATGATAACGACACAATGCGCATGGACTGCTCGCACGTCGTTTTAGCTATAGGCCAGTCCATCGAATGGGGCAGTCTGCTTGAAGGAAGCTCCGTTGAGCTTGGACGCGGAAACGCTGCTGTGGCCGATCCTGTCACCTACCAAACGGCACAACCCGATGTCTTTGTTGGCGGCGACGCTCTCACAGGTCCAAGCTTCGTGATCGACGCCATTGCCGCAGGTCATGAGGCAGCCATCAGCCTTCATCGATTCGTGCAAAAGGGGAGTTCGCTGACGCTCGGACGCAATCCGCGCCATTACGTTGAACTGGACAAGCAGTCAGCCAAAGTTGATCCTGACGGCTATGACCATGGCAAGCGGCAGAAACCAGCGTGCGCTTCTGGTAGTGATGGCGCGCCGGTATCAGTCGTGCGTGATTGGAGCGACCACAGCTGCACCTTCACTGAAGAGCAAGTAGCGCTCGAGACTGCCCGCTGCCTGTCATGCGGCGCGAGCATTGTCGACCCCAACAAATGCATTGGGTGCGGACTGTGCACAACGCGCTGCGAGTTTGACGCGATTCATCTGCGCCGCGAACATCCCGAATGCTCCACCATGGTCAGAAGCGAAGACAAGCTGAAGAAGATTTTGCCCAACGCAGGGAAGATGCTCGTCAAGCAAATCTTCCGCAGAAACGGTTAATGCAATGCACGAACTTGGCGTAGTGTTCTCTATGATTGATGTTCTTGAGGAGACCGCCGAAGAACAGAATCTCTCGCATATTTATAAAGTGTCAGTCGATTTCGGCGAAGTGTCGGGCGTTGTGACCGACTTTTTCGAGGACGCATGGAAATGGGCATCGGAGAAGAACGATCTCATTCGCGGGGCC
>CAYPKC010000123.1:0-4598 GCA_964411215.1 uncultured Eggerthellaceae bacterium
ACCTGGTAGGTCTTGAATTCGATATCCCCATCCTTATGCCCGTTGATGATAATGGCGTGCTCACTGACGAAGCTGGTCCTTTCGCAGGCCTTAACGTCAATGACGCTAATCCGCGTATTATCGAATGGCTAGGCGAGCAAGGCACGCTTATTGCAAAACAAAGCATTACCCACTCCTATCCGCATTGCTGGCGTTGCCATGAACCCGTGATCTTTAGAGCCACTGACCAGTGGTTTGTCTCCATGGACAAAAATGCTTTGCGTGAAGAGGCGCTCATTGCAATCGACAAGGAAGTAACGTGGATCCCTGCATGGGCATCGCGCCGTATCGCTTCTATGGTGCAAGACCGTCCCGATTGGTGTATTTCACGCCAACGTTCATGGGGTGTTCCCATTCCTGTGTTTAAATGCGCTCATTGCGGCACGACTGTAGCTGATGAAGAGACCTTTGATGCGGTCATCGAGCTTTTCAGAACCAGCGGTTCGGACGCATGGTTTACAACCAATCCAAAAGATTATCTTCCTGATACGGTGAAGTGCCCGCATTGCGGCTCCCGTGATCTTGATCCCGAGCATGACATTTTGGATGTGTGGTGGGAATCCGGCGTCTCGCATACAAGCGTGCTGAAGCATCGTGCAAGTGAGGGATTGCGTTTTCCGGCTGATATGTATCTTGAAGGATCAGACCAGCATCGAGGCTGGTTCCAATCCTCTCTTTTAACCTCGGTTGGCGCTTACGGATGCGCTCCCTATCACTCAGTCATGCATTGCGGCTTTACGGTTGATGAAAACGGCAAGAAGATGTCCAAGTCTTTAGGCAATGGCATTGATCCTGATGAAGTATGCAACAAGTTCGGTGCAGACGTGTTACGCCTGTGGGTATCCAGTGTTGACTATTCGCAAGATGTGAGCATTTCAAAAGATATCTTAAAGCAAGTCTCTGACACCTACAGGCGCTTCCGCAACACCTTTAGGTTCCTGCTCGGCAATCTCAGTGATTTCGACGCGGCAAGCGATGCTCCTGCTTCGTGGAGCGATCTTGAACTCGTTGATCGCTACATGCTTGCAAAAACCTATACGCTTTTGCAAGAAGTTGAGCGCGCGTATGAAGAATACCGTTTCAACAGCGTCTACCGTGCTGTCTATGACTTCGTGAACGATCTCTCTTCTATCTATATGGATGTCGTCAAAGACCGCCTCTATTCCGATCTTCCTACATCCCCTACACGCCGTGCGGTGCAGACGGTGCTCATGAACATCTTAGAAGTGCTCGTGCGCGTCTTAAGTCCCATCCTTTCGTTTACGTGTGATGAGGTATGGGAGTATTACGGCGCATCTTTGAAAGATGCGCAACACCGTCCTTTCAGTGTGCAATTGGCTGGCTGGCCGCACCTTTCCGACTTCACGCCGACTTTTACGGAAGAAGAAGCGCAAAGCGCACTCGCTCTTTTTGCTCCTGCCATTGAAGCGAGAGATGTGGTTACCAAAGCGCTTGAAGACGCACGGGACAGCGGCATGATTAAGAAGAGCCAAGAAGCTTCTATTGAATTATGCGCTCCCGCATCTACGTTGCAAGAATTATCCTCGATAGGGGAGGTTAAACTTGCAGATCTCTTTATTGTCTCTGAGGTCTTTTTGCAGGAAGGCGCCGAGATGAAAGCGAGCGTTGTACCAGCACGTGGTCAAAAATGCGAACGATGCTGGAACTATCGTGAGCTCGGCAGTGATGCAGACTATCCCGATGTTTGCGAACGTTGCGCAGAGGTATTGCATGAAATTGGCTTCGAAGCCGAATAATGCTCATCCATCTATACGAGCCAGAAACGCAGTGATCTTTGCGATCATTGTGGTATTCTGGCTCATCTTTGATCAGGCAACGAAGTTCTGTTTCAACTCTTCTGCCGAATCTGCTCACTCCCATACAGCCATTCCTCATATTATTGATTTTTCTCTCGTTCATAACACCGGTGCTGCGTGGGGAGCCTTCTCTGATTCAACCTTTCTTTTGGGCATTGTCTCTCTTATCGTTTGCGTACTTGTTGTGCTCTATCTTTTCGCTTTTGCCCCTCAAACTTCCACATTAGGCACCATTGGGCTGTCGCTTGTTTTTGCCGGAGGCATTAGCAACGCCATCGATCGATTCGCCCATGGCTATGTCATTGATTTCATTAAAACGACTTTTATTGATTTTCCCGTCTTCAATATTGCAGATATTGGCGTCACATGCGGTATTGTGCTTTTCTTACTCTCGCTCATTATTGAATGGCGCACAAAGCCAAAGAGGGAAGATGTGGACTAGTGGGACGATCCTTTTGCATCAAAGCACTCGATCAAGACGCAGGGATGCGCCTCGATACGTTTCTCGCGGAGAAGGCTGCTTATCCCAGCAGATCTGCGGCCGCTAAAGCAATTGAAGCCGGTTCGGTTTTTGTCAATGCAAAGCAAACCAACAAGCGTCATACCATCGAAGTCGACGATGTCATTGTGTATGAACGCGATGATGAAGAGAACTTGTGTCCGCTGCAGGGCGAGCCCATCGAGCTTGATATCCGGTATGAAGATGATGACCTGATCGTTTTGTCGAAACAGCCTGGTCTTATTTGCCATCCCGTCAATGAGTATCGTGAACATACGCTCGTAGGCGCCCTTATCTATCGCTATGGAGCTGAAGGCCTTTGCAATGTGCAAGGTGAATTCGATCGTCCTGGCATCGTGCACCGTCTTGACAGGGATACGAGCGGACTGATGCTCGCTGCTAAAACCGACGAAGCAGGGACTGCTCTGATGGAAGCTATATCTCTCCGCGAAATAGATCGGCGCTATCTTGCTCTCGTGCATGGAAAGGTGTCTTCGAAAACGGGGCTCATTGATGCACCGATTGAGCGCAATCCTCAAAATCGCACCACCATGAGAGTCGGTTCAGGTCCCTCTGCGCGCGAAGCAATTACCACCTTTAAGGTTGTGCACTATATTCCCGGTACAGGCACAAACGACGGTTATACGCTGCTTGAATGCAAGCTTTATACGGGCAGAACGCATCAGATACGCACCCACATGCAATATATCAAGCATCCCATTGTGGGTGACCCGGTCTATAACGCACACGGGCCGAAAGACGCACAATCGCAGCTTTGCCTTACACGCCAATTTCTCCATTCGTATCGCCTCGGATTTGATCATCCGATGACTGGTGAGCATATGGAATTTACCGACATGCTCCCGGCAGATCTCAATGAAGCCTATCTCAAAATTGAACCAGAAGGATTTCGAAAGGTCGAAGATTACCATGACTAAGCATCGCATACTTCTCGGAGTGACAGGTTGTATTGCAGCCTATAAGAGTTGCGAGATTATTCGCCAGCTCCAAAAAGCCGATTGCGACGTGTCAGTCGTGATGACCGAACATGCTACAAAGTTTATTGGCATTGATACGTTCTCTGCTCTGACCGGATCGCGTGTTGCCGTTGACAATTTTGGATGCGACCGTGATCCGATTCCCCATATCCGGGCAAGCGAAGCATGCGATCTGTTTCTCATTGCCCCGTGTACGGCCAATATGATCGGAAAGATTGCCCATGGTATTGCCGACGATCTTGTCTCAACAACCGCACTTGCGGCACACGACAAGCTTATGGTCGCTCCCGCCATGAATGTGCATATGTATGAAGCTCCCTCAATGCAAGACAATCTTCAGATTCTTACACGCCGTGGGGTGGCCATAGTGACTCCAGGAAGCGGATACCTTGCCTGCGGCGATGTGGGGCAAGGACGCTTAGCAGAGGTTGATCATATAGTGCGAGCAGTACTGAATGCTTTAGAAGAAACCTCTCAGGCCACGGTGCCTCAAGATATGGCCGGGCAGAAGGTATTGATTAGTGCCGGTCCCACGCATGAATACCTTGATCCCGTGCGGTATATCTCTAACCCTTCAAGCGGCAAGATGGGTTATGCCATCGCAAAAGCCGCCCATGCGCGAGGAGCAGACGTGTGCATCGTTTCAGGTCCTGTCTCATTGGAGCCTCCTTGCGGGATTCGCGTTATTCCAGTCACGTCTGCACAAGAGATGATGGACGCATGTGCGCAAGAGTTTCCTTGTGTCGATACGGCGATTTTCTGTGCCGCGGTATCGGATATGCGTCCGAAAACGATCTATTCCCATAAGCTCAAAAAAGGCCAAGATTCTTGTGCCCTCTCAACGCTCGAGCTGGTCGAAAACCCTGATATTTTAGCAACGCTCGCTGCAACAAAACGCCCCGATCAATGTGTTATCGGCTTTGCTGCAGAGACTGAAAACGTAGTAGGAAACGCACAAACGAAACTCAGTGCAAAAGGCGCTGATCTTATAGTGGCTAATGAAGTAGGAAGCCACACAGGCTTTGGACAAGACACCAACCGTGCCTTTTTGATAGATCGCGCGGGGACAGAAGAGCTGCCCGAGATGACCAAAGATGATCTTGCGCAGAGAATACTCGACAAGGCTTGTGAGTTCAGAGGGGTATGTTAATATAGTAAAGCTCTCGCTTCGAGCTCTCTTTTTTTGTGATATCGGGTGGTGGCGCAGTTTGGTAGCGCACTTGACTGGGGGTCAAGGGGTCGCAG
>CAYPKC010000124.1:0-4576 GCA_964411215.1 uncultured Eggerthellaceae bacterium
GGCATACACGATTTCCAATCGTGCTCCTTCGGCCAGCTCGGACACCTCTCCGCGATTGCCGCAAACAACAAGTTGCGAATGCATAGTATAGCGCAGAATTATGGCGCTACTATGTAATTAAGCTTTAAAATTGCACAAGCTCTTCAAGTGCGCATAAGACAGCTGCAAGCCAATCGACTGAAAGAGATAGACGCCATGGCAGACAGAGAAATAAACAATCAAGATATTGATGCATCTGAGGTTCCAGAGTTACTTCAGCAAATCCTTCGATATACGCTTAAAGAAGGCTGCGAGATTATGGAAAGCGGTCATGACGTGATTCCGTTTACCGCCATGATCGTGAAAGAAAATGTGATTTTGGAGGAACATCCGGGAGAAAATGCCGATCAGTGTTTTGCAAGCGCTGAGCATACGGTCAAGGGAGCGCGAGGCGCCACCGGATACGCATTTTGCTACGACGGCTATCTTGACACCGATAAGGGAAGAAAAGACGCCCTGATTGTTGAGGGTGGACTTCCGGGCGATGACCGCGGTTTTGCCATTGGGCGCATCTATGAAATTGATGCAGATGGCAAACCGGTCTTTGATGAAAAGCCCATTCTGATTGGCACGGCGCCAAATTACATGAAAGACCTGGTGGAAGAACCTGAGACCGCGTCAGACGCTGACATTGACACCCTTGAGGCATTCGAGAACAAGCAGCTTGATGCCGAGGCGCTCGCCGTTGAGCAAGACGCCGACCTGTAACCCTTTTCTTCAAAACGGGACAATAAGCTACGTCCCCGTTGTCCCACTTTTCGCACGGAGTGGTTATTGGGAGGGAGCGGCCTCTTCTGCCGTGACTTCTTCGGCGACCTCTTCGGTACCTGTCACAAGCTTGCGCTCGGCCTTCTCGTTAATCTCTTTCATTTCCTCTTCCGAGTACACGCCGCTCATATCAACGTAGTAAGGCACATTCTCGGGCATCGGATTGATCACAATCGTGTTTTGCGGATGCAGCGCCACCAGCCATTCGTCATATGCCGTTGAGCTTTGTGAGCTCACAGCGTTTTCCTTAAGGTAATCGGCAATCTCCGTTGGCACCTGATCAACGCTTGTGATCTGCTCAGGAGCAGTCCACACATCAGTCACTTTAATAATGTGCTGCCCGTATTTCGATTCCGTCACTTCACTCAGCTGGCCAACCTCAAGGCCATCCAGCGCTTCGGTGTATTCGGTCACAAAGCTGGTGAGTTTGTCCCAACCCACATCGCCGCCATTTTCTTTTGATTCTTCATCAATCGAATACTGAGCAACGGCGTCTTCAAAGCTCATTTCGCCGCTTTCGATCTTTCCACGAACCTCGTTTGCAAGATCAACGTCTTCTTTCTTAAAGAGGATGTGTGATGACTTTTTGGCTCCGGAATAGCTTGCTGCGCCATTCTGCAGTTCTTGCAGCAGTGCATCGCCTTGAAGGGCGTTTTCCTTCTCAGCGGTAAAGCCATCCTTGAGCTTCTTTTCGAGAATGGAATAGCGAAGAGCTTCCTTGTATGCGTTCTCATCATCCCAGCCCGCATCGTCGACCGCCTTCAGCCACGCCTCTTCGCTGGAATACTGGTTCTTCATCTTGTCGACGTATGACTGAATCTCCGCATCGTCGGTCGTCACACCTCGCTGCTCTGCACATTGCAGCACCAGTTCCTGATCGATCAGCTGGCCTAAGATCTCATCACGCATGCTCTGAACAGTGTACTTGCGCTTCTCGAGATACTCTTTCCACTTATCCTCTTCTTCGAGCGAATTGTTGATACGCGTGTTGTTGACCGCACGCGTAACGCGATCCTCTTCAATCTCTGTTCCATTAACTGTTGCAGCAATGCCGCCCGTCAGTCCCGTATCGGATTGAAGCTCGTCGTCAATCTTGGTCTCTTCCTGCGAACAAGCCGAAATGACGAAGGCACAGAGTGCAGCTATGGCCGCAACAATCAGTAATTTGGAAAGTCGATTCATTTTCATTGGCGATTCCTTGTAGTTGCTTTCTTCTCTCTTGTTTCTATCGTTTGCGCCATGACGGTGCCATGTGCGCGGTCGTTTCTTGCAACCCTATATTTTACACACAAGGAAGCCTCTATTCCCAAGTGCACTTTTATTCCATTATTAGGCGGCGCTTTTATGTGTATCGACGAAGTTAATTTCAAGCATATCGAAGATGTCAAAGCGCCCATCTTCGCATAGAATCTATCTATTCAACCGATGGGAGTTTTCATGACGCTAGCAATTGTGCCGGGGACGTTCGACCCGATCACGTATGGACATCTCGATATCATTACGCGCGCGGCAAGTCTTATGGAGCGCGTCATTGTGGCTGTAGCGCAGTCCACGCCGAAAAACACGCTCTTCACTATTGATGAGCGCGCCGAACTTGCGCGTCAGGCTACCGCGAATCTTGAGAATGTTGAGGTTGAGACGTTTAACTGCCTGCTTGTTGATTATGTGAAAAGCAAGAATGCGCATGTGGTCATTAAGGGATTGCGCGCTATTACCGACTTTGAATACGAGTTTCAGATGAATGCGCTGAATCAGCAGCTTGATTATTCGCTTGAGACCATGTTTATCATGAGTCCGCCGAAGTATATGTATCTCTCTTCGTCAATTGTGCGCGAACTTGCGTCGCTGAACGGGGACATCTCGCAACTCGTTCCTCCGTGCGTTGCCGAAGCGCTGCACACCAAATTCCAAAGCTAACAAAATCAGAACGACGAATCCCCAAATCGGGACAACGGGGACGTAGCTTATTGTCCCACTTTTGGCTTTGCTATCGAGTGGGTCAACGGGACAACGGGACAATAAGCTACGTCCCCGTTGTCCCGTTGTCCCGTTGACCTGGCCGTTGTCGATTGCGCATGCAAAAGTGGGACAATAAGCTACGTCCCCGTTGTCCCGATTTGGGGATAAAAAAACGGCTCGGGGTACCCGAGCCGTTTTTTGCCATTTTTTTCGCGAATTAGTCTTCGCGGGAGTAATTGCTATTGTTGCCGCCGGAGAAGTGAAGGATCGGCGTGTCAACGCGGTCGATTGAGAACGGCGTGTGCGGAATCCCTTGAGGAATGTAGAGCACGCACGTCTTCTGCAACACGATAGGCTCGCCATCAACATAGAACGTGACTTGACCCTTCAGGTCCTCAGGATCATTCGGGTCTCCGCCAATGAAGGTAACAAGCTCGTCGAGCTGATGCGTATGAGCCTTCAAGAATGCCGGCGTCTCCATGGGCCACCATACCGCCTCGGTGTAAGGAGCGCCTGGTACGCGATCGCTGTCCATGTAGAAGAGCCTTGTAATAGCGCCATCCTTGACCGGAGGAAGCTTGACACCGTGCATGTCATAGCTTTCGGTGTAATTGTTGGCATACGTTCCAACAGGCTCGGTCGGCTCTGCGGGCTCGGCATGATACTGATCGGTATCAGAATGGCACGTTACATAGAAGAACGGCTTCAAAACATTCTTCACCTTGATGTTGCCGTGTGCCACACCAGCAGGAATATAAATGATGGCCGTGTTCGTCAAGCTGAGAACATCGTTGCCGATCTGAATTTCAAATTCGCCATACAGCAGTTTCGGATCGCACTGCATGCAGCCCATCAGCATGATGAGCTCGCCGGAATCATGCTTGACCATGCCCGGAATTTCGCAATCTTCCGTATACCAGTTACCTGCCGTGAAAATGCTGTTCGGGATAACGTCTCCCGACATAAACAGCGGCGGATTTGGCATATCCGGAGTCTGCATGTCGGTCAGGGGAGCAACTGCTTCACCTGCAAAAGAGACATATTTCGGCTCACTCATGTGTTTCTCCTCTCAGGACTTCTTATGAGTGTACTCAAGCGATGCTCTTCATCCTTGAGCTTTTCGCAATCATAGCACACGCCTTCGCAAGAATATGCGATTTTGCGGGGATTCTCTTATCTCCACGCTCACGCTACAGTTCTGCGCCGCAGTGTGTCGCAGCCTTTTTGCGAAGGCCGCCTCCCCTCTTCACTTCGCGATAGAAAGCAAAGCCGCCCATAAGGTTCTTGCAATCGTAGCCGTGCTGCTCAAGGATGCGGCACGCGACATAGCCGCGCATACCCATGCCGCAAATCACGTAGATCGGCTTATCCTTCGGAATTTTGTCGAAGTTCTCGCGCATGCCGTCAACCGACACATTCACAGCACCGTCTAAGCTGCCGTTCGCAAATTCATCGGCGCCGCGAATGTCGAGCAACGTGACACTGCCGTCGCGCGGCAGCTCGTCGGACTCTTCGATCGTATATGCCTTAAACAGGCCAGCGCGTAAATTCTGAATGACATACCCGACGAGATTGACCGGCGCCTTCGCCGATGAGTACGGTGGCGCATACGCCAGATCAAGCTGAGCCAGATCATCTGCCGTAAGCTTTGCATACACCGCCGTTGCAAGCACATCAATCTGCTTGTCGATACCCTCAAAGCCTATGACCTGCGCACCCAAAATCCGCGCATCGTCGGGCGCATACACAACCTTCCTGGTAAGCATCGTGCCGCCAGGGTAGTATTCTGCATGCGAATCAGGACGAAGCA
>CAYPKC010000125.1:0-4508 GCA_964411215.1 uncultured Eggerthellaceae bacterium
CATATCAGGGAGCTTTTGACGGTGGCGCATCTTCTGCCGAACAGCCGGATGCAGCGTCTCTGCCAACAGAGATAACAGGCGATAGCTTCCTAGGTGATATGCGAAACGAAAACCTTGGGGTAGCTGGGGAAGAAAACCAAGAACAAGGCAACATGGCATATCAGGAAACAGGCGACGCGGCGTTTGCGTCTTCGCAACAGGGTGAGGCAGAAGTCGAAGAAGACGTTCAGCAAGAGCAAACGCAATTCGCCAAGGTTCACGATCAGTTAACTGAAGAGCTCGGCGAACACACACCTGATATATCAGCGACAGAATATAAAAAGCCGATCATTCCTATTGTGAGCATAAGCGCATCAGATTTAGAAAGCGACTAATGCCAAAGACGCGATAGGCACGAGGCGCAGGCCGGCAGAGGCGCATCAGATGTTGAAAGTGAAAGAGATATGGCCAAAGATGCCAAAAAGAGCATAGCTAAGAATCGCAAAGCCTATCACGATTATGAGATTCTGGAGAAATTCGAAGCGGGAATAGAGCTCACAGGAACCGAGGTGCGCTCGCTCCGTGACAACAATGCGCAGCTGACAGACACTTTTGCGCTTGTTCGTGGCGGAGAAGTGTGGCTTTCCAACTTGCATATTCCGCCTTTTGCACACGGCAACATAGCAAATGTTGATCCCGATCGTCGGCGCAAGTTGTTGTTGCATAAAAAGCAGATTCGCTATCTTGCCGAAAAGACCCAGGAAAAGGGATTGGCAATCGTTCCTATACAAATGTATTTCAACGAAGCAGGGCTTGTGAAAATTGAGATAGCATTAGCCCGAGGTAAAAAACTCTACGATAAGCGCAATTCAATGAAAGAACGCGATACCAAGCGCGATATCGACAGGGCATTAAAAGAAAGAACGCGCTGAATCGTTTCGGCATAAGGAGGCTGTCATGAATCTGGATGATCAACTTGAGATGATGGAAGAGGCAGGTCAAACTGAAGCCGAAGCAATAGATGAGAATACTGAAATCCAAGACGTCGAAGACGATGTCGATGAGATTATGTCATCGCAGGGAGAGCCACTCGAAAGCGACGTTGAGCATGCTTTTGACGGCTTCATCAGCGATAACGAAGAAGATTACAACGGCTATGATCCCGAAGAAGTGCCCGAAGCAGAGCGTCTTGAGCACGAAGCGAATGTGCTTAATTCAGAAGGCTACCATGTAGAAGACGGGCATGAGCTTGAACAAGAAGTCATCGAAATGGAAATCGAAGATGGCGATATCTACGCCTATCTTGTAGACGAAGACGACAATGAAATCGGATTTGTCCTTCTCGATGAAAACGGTGAAGAGCAAGAGTATTACTACATCGACATGGACGAATATGAATTCGTTGACGAAGAAGATGATTCCGATCAAGAAGACCATACCAAAGTGATGCGTGCTTCAGATGAAGAGGAATTTGATCTCGGGATCACGCGCGAAGGCATATCGGAAGCCACAAAAGATATGAATGCTATCTATAAAGATGGGGCAGAAGTCGCAGCTGAATTCAAAGAGGCGATGGATGATATTTCCGAATCGCTCAACTTTATGAAAAAGCATTAAAGCGCCCAGAGCATTTGCTTCAATAACTCCGCCTTTCGAAGCACACGCGTAAAGAAACTAACCTATACTACAAAGAACAGCTCTCTGTGTGAGAAGTCTCTCTTCTCATACAGAGATTTACGTGTATTTATGTCCCGGAAAGGGTGGCGTTATGGACAGGCAAGAGACGATCAATGACATTGTGTATTTCGAATGGGGAATGTTCCAGCTGGTAAACGAGGGTGGCCCTCGCGCAAGTTGCCAAGAAAGCCCGCAAACGTTTGCCATTATGCGCTATGCAGAATATGCGCCGTGGTCAGATGAGGCGCTCGCGTCTTACCTGCAAGACCTTATTGAGGCATCTGCGAACGGTCGCAATTTGGTTGAAGAAAAATATGTGCGCATGATGGAAACAACGGCTCCAGAACGCTTCGCTTCCTTCGAAGGATTTTTGCCACCGACATCTGAGGAGAAAAAGGAACTCGCAAACCAGATCACCGATAAGCTTATTGCTCAAAAGGCAGAACTGGGAGAGAAGTATCCCCGTCTTGCTGGTCGAGGCAGACCACTCAACTCAACAGCCGATGATGCGGTCAATACATCGGTAGAGACCTATCAGCGATGTGAGCTCTTGACGTATTCAGAAAAGACCCTTCGCCTGCTCAACGAATGCATTGATAATCTGTCAGCACAGGGCGAGATGTTCGTAGAAAAGATTTTGGAAGATACCGTGAAAAGCTACGGCTGCGACACGCTTGAACAAGCCGAACAAAAGCTCAGCTCAAACCGATAAAGGATTGGCCGACATGGCAGAAACATATTCTCTCGAAGAGTTTTATAAGAAAACGGATCAAGCTTTCAAGCGGGGAGATATCGAAAAGCTCAACGATTTCTTTCTTGGCGAGATTGAAGCCATTGAAAAAGCAGGTCTGGAAAACACCCCTGAAGCAGCCGCTGTCTATAACGAATACGCGGGATGGCTTCGGGGAGCGAGCAGATTTGAGGAATCGCTTGCGTTGTATGAGCGCGCACTCGACATAATGGAGGCATGCGGGCAGAGCGAGACTGATGCAGCAAGCAGAATGCGCATGAATTTGGCGGGACTCTATCGTCTTCGAGGTGATCTTAAGAAAGCAGAATCGCTTTCCTTAATTGTGTGTTCTGAGCTTGAGGGAAGCAAAGATGTGTATGGCTATGTCACAGCGCTCAATAATCTCTCTTTGGTCTACCAGGCGATGGATGATTATGAGCGCGGCATTGAAACGTATGTCAAGGTGCTCAATCTCTTAGACGCAAGTCCCGACATCAGCGATCACGAGATCGCAACGACATACGTGAACATGGCTGGACTCTACCTGCAAAAAGGCGATTTAGATAATGCGGAGCAGGCTGTTTTGCATGCTATCGATATCTTTGACGCCATGGAAGGCGAAAACACGCATATGGCGCCGGCATTGAGCATGCTTGGCTCAATCCTGTATAAGACAAAGCGCTTTGATGAAGCGGCTCGCGCTTTTAAAAAAGCCATGGTCATTACTGAAAAATATTTCGGCAAGAATATCGATTTCGCCAAAGCAGCGCACAGCCTTGCCTTTACCGAAGAGGCTTTATGTAACTTTGAAGCAGCTGGAAAAGCGCAAGAAGAGACTGTAACTATTCTGCGCGAACTTTTTGGCGATCAGGATACGCGAACGATCAACCATACAAAATATCTGGGCGAGCTTCGCGAAAAATCTGCGCAGTAATGCTTAGGGTGCTAACTGATTGCTGATTGAGTCTTACTAGGTGATTGAGCATTGCATACTGAAGATAAAAACGATGCTGCGGCATTCGAACCTGCATTACAAGCAAGTGAGCGATATGTGCACGATATCGCTCTTCCGCATTTGAAAGAGGCTTATCCCGAGATTGTGAGCTTCGTCGCAATAGGCCTGGTGGGCAATGGTTCTGAGTGTTTTGGCTATGATGACGAGCTCTCGAAAGACCATGACTGGGGTATAGATTTCTTTCTATGGCTGCCTGAGGAAAAGGCATCGTACCTTGATCTGTTGACGCAATGGAAGCAAGTTCTGTTTCGCGATGTGCCTCCTGCTTACATGCGCGCTCAGTCGGAATATGGCGCAAAGACGGCAGTAATGTTGACGCGCGATTTTTATCGTATGCTTATCGGGACAGATGCGGTGCCGCAAAGCATTCGCGATTGGATTCGCATTCCCGACGAAAACCTTGCGATGGTGGTAAACGGGCGCGTCTTTTTCGATGAGTATGGCGAATTCTCCCGCATAAGAAACGAATTGCTTGAGTACTATCCAGAAGATTTAAGGCTGAAACGTCTTGCGACTGCCTGCATGCTTGCTGCGCAGGCAGGACAATACAATTTTTTGCGCAGCGCCAAAAGGCATGACATACCTACCATGCATCGGTGTGTTCAGCGCTTTGTGGATCAAGTCGAAAAGCTCGTATTCCTCATGAATCGTACCTACAAGCCTTATTACAAGTGGAGCTTTAAAGCGCTGGGAGAATTGCCACTCTTGGGTCATGAGATTGCGGAAAAGATCAACGAGCTTTGTTCAAAGAGGCTGACAGAGGCAAACGAAGTAGATGAGGCGTCGCACATTATTGAAGATATCTGTCTTACTCTTGAGAGGGAGTTGGTTGCCTCTGGATTAAGCACCGAGAAAGACAGCTATCTGCAAACCCATGGCGAAAGTGTCTTTACTCACGTGCAAGACCCTTGGGTAAAAAGCCTCCCTATCACCTTCGAAGTCCAAATCGGGACAACGGGGACGTAGCTTAATGTCCCACTTTTGCTTTTGCTAACGATCGGGACAACGGGGACGTAGCTTAATGTCCCACTTTTGTTGCAAAATTGGGACATTAAGCTACGTCCCCGTTGTCCCGTTTTGGTTAAGGCAAAAGTGGGACATTAAGCT
>CAYPKC010000126.1:0-4496 GCA_964411215.1 uncultured Eggerthellaceae bacterium
CGCGCTTATGGCGCTAATGCAAAATCATTAACAATGCATTTTGTGAATTATGGTCAGAAAGAGAATCGCAAAGCTACTGGCACCAACGAGTTGGTTGGACATGTCTCCACAATAGGAACTGTTGACTATTCTCCTGTCTACAATGGCAAAACGTACGCAGATTCCTATAGCGATGTAAAGAAAGCTTTCACCAGAACAGTGGGAGACAAACAATTCCTTGATGATGCAGCTTTACTTTATCATTTTGTTAATTACGGAATGAAGGAAGGGCGAATTGCTCATTCTGACTTCGATGTTTACAAATATAAAAACAATTATGGTGATTTGCAGATCGCATTCGGCGATAATCTAAAGAGCTACTATCAGCATTATCTTAATTGGGGTATCGCTGAAGGCAGAACAGGTAAGTAGTCTTTACATAGTTGCCTAATAGCATTTATGAATAATAGAGTGAGGAATGCATGAAGGGAATTGTTCTTGCAGGCGGTTCTGGAACACGGCTGTATCCGCTTACGCTCGTAACAAGCAAACAGCTGCTTCCGGTCTATGACAAGCCTATGATCTACTATCCCTTGTCTACCCTCATGCTTGCGGGCATTCGTGAGATTCTGATCATTTCTACGCCAGAAGATCTTCCAAATTTTGAACGGCTTTTGGGAGATGGCTCGAAATACGGCATCGATCTCTCTTATGCAGTACAGCCAAGTCCCGACGGTCTTGCACAAGCATTTATCATTGGCGAGGATTTTATCAACGGTGACTCGTGCGCTCTTGTTTTAGGCGACAATATCTTCTATGGGAACGGGCTCGGACGTCACCTGACGCGTGCTGTCAGCAATGCTGAATCACAAGGCGGAGCTACCGTTTTCGGGTATTACGTTGACGATCCTGAACGCTTCGGTGTTGTTGAGTTCGATGCAAACAACAATGCAATCTCAATTCAAGAAAAGCCAAAAGTACCCAAGAGTAATTATGCAGTGACGGGTTTATATTTTTACGATTCTCGCGTGTGTGATTTCGCAAAGCAGGTCAAGCCATCAGCTCGGGGAGAATTAGAGATAACCACACTCAATCAAATGTATTTAGAGGATGGTTCACTCAACGTTGTTACGCTTGGTCGCGGATATGCATGGCTCGATACGGGAACGGTGGAAAGCCTGTACGAGGCATCTGAGTTTGTGCGCGCTGTGGAGCGCAGTCAGGGACTTAACGTGTCAGTGCTCGAAGAAATTGCTTTTGAGAACGGATGGATTTCAAAAGATGAGCTGTTGCGTGCAGCTGAGCGGTTTGGTAAGAGTGAATACGGCGCACATCTCAAGAAAGTAGCTGAAGGAAAAATAATTGCATCACGAGGAGCGTATTAAATGAAGATCCTGATTACCGGAGCAAACGGACAGCTCGGTACGGAGCTGAGGAGATGCCTTGAAACAATGGAGGCAGAAATAGGACCCATTCCTCCAGCGTATGAGGGAGCTCAGGTAGATTACGTTGATTGTGACGAATTAGATATTACTGATGCTGGTGCTGTCATTGCGTATATTGTGTCAGGTGGATATAACCTCATTATCAACTGTGCCGCCTATACCAATGTTGATGGCTGTGAAGAGAATGAAGAAGCAGCTTTTGCAGTTAATGAAGAAGGCGTTCGAAATATAGCCGCTGCTGCTCGTGTTGCCGGTGCAACCGTAGTGCAACTGTCGACTGATTATGTATTTCCAGGAACTGAAGAGGGAGATCGTTCTGAAGAAGACGAGCCTTCACCTCTGAGCGTCTATGGGGCGTCTAAACTGGCAGGGGAGCAGGCGATATCAGAGATTTGTGATAAGTATTACATCGTACGAACGGCTTGGCTCTATGGATATGAAGGAAAGAATTTTGTAGCCACCATGCGAAAACTCGGAGCTGAAAACGAAGAAGTTCGTGTGGTATGCGACCAATTCGGCAACCCAACGTCTGCCAATGATCTTGCTTATGAAATTCTAAAGATCGCTCAGACTGATGATTACGGTATTTACCATTGCACTAATAAGGGCACATGTTCATGGGCTGATTTCGCAGAAGCTATTATGAAAGAGGGTGGCTATCACTGTAATGTGATTCCTGTCTCTTCAGAAGAGTATAAAAAACTAAATCCACACAGTGCTGACAGACCAAAAAACTCAAGCCTGCAAAATAAACGTCTTGAAGACACTATTGGTGATGAAATGCGCCCATGGCAAGAGGCGCTCGCTATGCATATGGAGCGAGTCAGCGCATGCTAGAAAGCACTGAATCGGGCAATTTCATATTTACAAAAACCAGCATTGATGGCGTGATTGTGGTCGATGTAAAGACTTTTGGCGATGAGCGCGGCTACTTTATGGAAACCTATAAAAAGCCTGACTTTGTTGCAGGTGGTATAGATGTCGATTTTGTACAAGACAATCAATCGTCTAGCACGAAGGGCGTTCTCCGCGGTCTCCATTTTCAAATTGAACATCCGCAAAGCAAGCTCGTTCGGGTTATCAGCGGAGAAGTCTTTGATGTAGCTGTTGATCTCAGGCCACAAAGCCCAACGTATGGTGCATGGACAGGCGTTGTGCTTTCAAGCGAGAATAAACGGCAGTTCTTTATTCCGCGTGGATTTGCCCATGGCTTTTTGGTATTGAGTGATACTGCTGAATTCTGTTATAAATGCGATGATATCTATCATCCAAATGATGAAGGCGGCTATCAATGGAACGATCCTGGCATTGGGATAGTATGGCCAGCTCTTCAGGGTGATTCTATATTTGACCCAGATAAGATTATTCTGAGTGAAAAAGATAGACAGCATCCGCCTTTTAACAGGTAGTTATCTAGAGGGGATGAAAATCCTTTAAAATCTATCTATGCACCGTAAACGTAGATATCTTGCCTATTGTTTGCTAGCACTCATTGATGTGGTGCTCATCTCTTGTTCATACCCTCTTGCGAGTATTCTCTATTTAGGAACTGCCGATACATTAGGCGGTCTTTCGCAGATATTCTTCCCTTATGACCTTGCGAAAGCATATGCACTTGTCATTGCATTCTCTTTCCTGCTCGCTGTACTGTATGCCGTTTCAAGCGTCTATGGGAATACCTATATTGGACTACTGAAAACAGCCATTCCACGTATTATTGCTATTAATACCATCGTTGTAGTTGTTATAGCGGCATTGCTTTATTTGACTCACATGGATGACGTCAGTCGTGTCACACTCTTTCTAGCTTATGTCATTTCAACTATTGTTGTTTCTCTTAAATGTTGGATTGCCTTCCATGTCTTTTTAGCATTCAGAAAGAATAGGCGGCGGATTCAAAAGACCGTTGTGGTAGGAAACGGTTCGCTTGCAAAGCAATATGCAGCAAATATTCACTCAAACTCATCTCGTTTGGAGCAGATTGAAGGATATGTCAGTACAGATTCTGCGTTAAGAAATGAAATAAATACAGAGAAAAGTGCGGAGTCGGAACTGGGTTCTTATCTTGGTACCGTAAATGATCTTAATTCCATCCTCTTGGATTCGAATTTTGAAAAAGTGGTTATAGCTATTGAGCCCGAGGAATATCCGAATATCAATGCCGTAATGGCGGCGGCCGATAAGTTCGGTCTTGAACTTGAGCTTGTTCCTTTTTATAGCGATATCATGCCCCGCCGCCCTGACATGGATTCAGTTGGGGATATTAAACTTGTCAATATACGAAGCATGCCGCTCAGCAATCCTTTTAACTCAGCTTTGAAACGTAGCGCAGATATCGCTATAAGCAGTGTGATCATTGTTGCTTTTTGTTGGCTTTACGCAATCATAGCTATCGGCGTTAAGGCATCGAGTCCCGGTCCTGTTATGTTTAAGCAAAGACGGGTCGGGAAAAACAATAAACCATTCAATATGCTTAAATTCCGCAGTATGCGCGTGAATGATGAATCAGAAACCGCATGGAGTACGGATGAAGATCCGCGAAAGACCAAATTTGGGAGCTTTATTCGTAAGTTTAGTTTAGATGAGTTCCCGCAATTCTTTAATGTCTTTGTTGGGAATATGAGTATTGTTGGCCCGCGTCCCGAAATTCCTCATTTTGTCGAAGAATTTCGCGATAACTATCCTCGGTATATGCTGCGTCATCAAGTTCGCCCTGGTATTACCGGATGGGCACAAGTGAATGGTCTTCGAGGAGACACCTCTATTAAAAAGCGTGTTGATGCCGATCTTTGGTATATCGATCATTGGTCGCCTTGGCTTGATACCCGCATCTTTTTCCGCACAATATTCGGTGGATTCATTAATAGCGAAAAAATAAATACGAAGAATCAAGGTTAATCAAGTTTATTATGGGTGAGACAGCATCAACTCTTAACCCTGCATGCTGCTCTTACACTTAAAAATGATTTTCTTACAATAATTTATAATATGGTAAAGAATCAGTGCGAGTAAGGAGTGTCATGACGCTTCACGATATACGAATGCTCATCATGAGATACTGGATTATTGTGA
>CAYPKC010000127.1:0-4363 GCA_964411215.1 uncultured Eggerthellaceae bacterium
GTCAAGCTCGATATATTGCTCGCAGGCAAACCTGTAGACGCGCTCTCGTTCATCATTCATAAAGACAAAGCATACGATCGCGGCAATACGCTTGCGAAGAAGCTCAAAGAGATTATTCCGCGCCAAATGTTTGAAGTGCCTATCCAGGCAGCTATAGGAGGGCGCGTGCTTGCACGTCAAACGGTCAAAGCGAAGCGTAAAGACGTGCTTGCGAAATGCTATGGCGGCGACATTACCCGCAAACGCAAGCTGCTGGAAAAGCAGAAAGAAGGCAAAAAGCGCATGAAGGCGCTTGGCAGTGTGGAGGTTCCGCAAGAGGCTTTCATGGCGATTTTGAAGGTGGACGATTGATGAGCCGCGAGACGAAGGAAAACTACGATTACGGCTATCTCGATGAGGCCTTCGATGACGCGAAAGGCGAAGAAGAGCTGAAAGCGGCTCAGAAAGCCAATAACAGAGGGTGTCTGATCATCGTTATCGTCGTTGTGCTTGTGGTCGTGCTCTTAGGTCTTGGCATGTGTGGCGCTGCCGTTTTTCTCGGAACAGATCTTTCTGTGTAAGTGACGGGGCTTTTCGATACATATAACGTACTCCTTGCTCCTATGGCAGGCGTGAGTGATGCGCCTTTTCGCATGCTTTGCAGGGCGCAGGGAGCCGATCTTACCTTTACCGAAATGGTATCTGCAAAAGGCCTTTCATATGCCAATGATAAGACGCGCCATTTGATAGAGCTCAATCCTGAGGAAAGCGAAATCGCCGTACAGATCTTCGGGCATGAGCCGGACACGATGGTCTCGCAAGCAGCATGGATTGAAGACGAGCTGGGGGCATCCCTTGCCTTCATCGATATCAATATGGGCTGTCCTGTTCGCAAAATGGTTTCAAAAGGAGACGGCGCAGCCCTCATGCGAGAGTCCGATAAGGCATCTGCCATTGTCCGGGCGGTAAAGCAGGCAGTATCGCATCCTGTTACGTGCAAATTCCGCCGCGGGTACGCCCAAGAAGACGGGGAGAGCGCCCCTTTGTTTGCAAAGGCGCTTGAAGCGGCGGGAGCTGACGGCTTATGCGTTCATGGACGCTATGCGACGCAGATGTATCGCGGCTCATCTGACTGGGGTACCATCGCGCGTGTCAAAGAAGCCGTGTCCATTCCCGTGGTGGGAAACGGCGATATTACCACCGCAGAGAGCGCGCTTGCCATGATAGAGGAGACGCACTGCGATGCCGTTATGGTGGCACGCGGAGCAGAAGGCAATCCGTGGATTTTCGCTCAGATTCAGGCGGCTTTACGCGGAGAGGCTGTACCAGACCCACCTTCGGCACCTGAGCGTATCGCCATGGCACGCCGCCATGCGCTTTTGTTATGGGAGACGAAGCCGCGCCAAATGAAACGCATGAGAAAGCATGCCATGTGGTATGTGGCAGGTCTTCCCGGTGCATCATGCGCACGAGGCAGATTCAATTATTGTTCGACCTATCAAGATTTCTGTGACGTGTTCGACGAGCTTTTGGAAAGGCTGGCGTAAAGACAATGCCGCATGAAGCATATAAGTCGCTCTACATCCATATCCCGTTTTGCCGTTCTAAGTGCCATTATTGCGATTTTGCATCAGAGCCCATTAAGGCTACGTCTAAAGGGATCACGCGCTATGTCGAGCGCCTTATAGAAGATATCCGCGCTGCTTCGAAAGAAGGCGAGCTGACCGACATTGAGAGTGTCTATATGGGAGGCGGCACGCCAAGCTATATTGGATCAAAGCATCTGACACAACTGCTCTACGCTTTAAGCCTCTCCATGGAGCTGACCTCCGATAAGGAAGTGACGATTGAAGCAAATCCTGATTCGCTTGAGAGCGCCCTTGTCAAAGATGTGTGGGCACTTGGAGCCAATCGCCTGTCAATCGGGGTGCAGAGTTTTGACGATACTTTGCTGGCTGAGCTCGGACGTGCCCATACGGCAGACCAAGCAAAGCGCGCTTTGGAGATTGCCCAAGAGCGCTTTGAAAACGTGAGCGTCGATCTTATGTGCGGTCTTCCGCATCAATCGCTTAAGACTTTCGAAACATCACTGGAATATGCCATCGACGCCGGGGTTACCCACGTGAGCATCTATCCTTTGACCATTGAAAAAGGCACGAAGTTCGAAAAACTCATGCGCAAAGGCAAGCTGCACCTTCCCGATGACGATGTCGTTGCCGATATGATGGAGCTCGCACACGACACGCTTGAGCGCTCCGGCATTATGCGATATGAAATCGCCAATTATGCAAAGCCGGGATATGAGAGCAGACATAATATGTCCTATTGGTCGCATCTGCCGTATCTCGGTATAGGACATTCTGCCGTTACCATGACGCAGAATGAGGAAAGGCGCATGCGCACCCAAGACGGTATCGTTATAGACGATCTCGAACCGCGTGCTATGGCAACAGAGGATCTCATGCTTTCGATGCGCATGTGCAAAGGCGTCTCAGATGAAGAGCTTGCAAGCTATGAGGTGCGCCTTCCGCAAGCGCGAGATACCTTTCGCCGTTTGGAAGAATGGGGACTTGTCGAGCATACGGGCGGGCGCTTTAAGCCGACAAGAAAGGGCATGATGCTGGGTAACGAGCTCTTTGGGGAAATTTTGGATTTAGCGTAACTTACGATAAATAGTTAGCACTCTCAGCTCTAGGCTGCTAGAATGCATTTCGTACAAGAACCCTCCGTATACCGCGAGGGAGTTTTCACGTCATGAAAGAGCGCCGAGCAGTTCTGGCAGGAGGGATTACGTTTGCTTTCAGATCGTAGACAAAGAATCTTGCGCGCCCTTATAGAAGAATATGTATCGCACGCTATGCCGGTTGGATCACGAACGCTGACAGAGCAATACAATCTCGGCGTGAGCTCGGCAACCGTACGAAATGAGCTTTCCGCGCTGGAAGAAGCTGGCTTTATAACGCAGCCCCACACATCCGCGGGGCGCGTGCCCACCGATGCCGGGTATCGCGAATTCGTTGATGACTTGCTCGCATCAGATGCTTTTGCCAAAAAGAATATCCAGACCCATATGGCGCAGTCGCTCAGAGACAGTGCGGATGCCCTTGATGAGCTCATGCGCAAGATGTCAGAAGAACTCACGCGATTGACGGACTGTCTTGCGCTTGTAGGATGCATAGATACCGCCGATGCGCACAATACGAAGTTGGCCAAGAAGGAGCGTCTTGGCTTGTCATCGCTCATGAGAAAACCTGAATTCCAAGAATCGTCGTCACTGTTGCCTTTGATGGAGATTCTCGAAGACGATACCGTTTACTACAAAGTATTCGATGAAGCATCGTCTTCCTCAGATGGTTTTGCTATAAAGATAGGCCATGAGAATGCAGATTCCAATCTCGTATGCGTCTCTGTTGTTGCAGGCGTATACGGAACGGGATCGAATCAAGGGGTTGTTGCTGTGATTGGACCAAAGCGCATGGAATACGAAAACGTCATTCGTGCTGTCAGGACAGCGCAAAGCATTTTGAACCAAGAACGTTAAGGAGGCATGGGGGATGCCGACAGCTACAAAGGATCTCTATCAGATACTCGGCGTTTCACGAGATGCCAGTGAAAACGATATTAAGAAGGCATTTCGTCATAAAGCACGCGAGCTTCATCCCGACGTGAACAAATCTCCGAATGCGGAAGAGGAGTTCAAAGAGCTGAACGAAGCCTATGATGTCTTGTCGGATGCTCAAAAGCGCGCCCAGTATGATCGGTTCGGCACGATTCCCGGAGCCGGTGCGCAAGGGACAGGCTATGTTGATTTCGAAGATATCTTCGGCGGCTTTGGCGGCATGGGCGATATCTTCTCAACGTTCTTTGGAGGCGCAGCCCGCTCTCCTCAGATGACGCGCGAAGGCCGCGACATGGGCATCGGCATTGATGTGACGCTGGAACAAGTTGCACGCGGCACCAAGCGTGAGCTTGTCTATGACCGACTTGCCCCGTGTACTGATTGCGATGGCACCGGTCTTGGCGTCGATGGCCATGAAGTCACGTGCCCCGATTGCTCAGGATCAGGGCGTGTTGTCACCGTACAGCGTACGTTTTTGGGCGATATGCAAAGTGCGACCACGTGCAACAGGTGCCACGGCACCGGCACGATCATTGAAGGCGCGTGCGAAGAATGCGATGGCCAGGGACGCGTTCCTGACAGGCAGCGGGTCTCGGTGGATATTCCGGCTGGTATCAGAGATGGCCAGCAACTGCGTGTTTCTGGATTTGGTGAAGCGGGACTGCAGGGAGCGAAGGCAGGAGACCTTATTGTCACTGCACGCGTCTTGCCTCATGAGTACTTCGAGCGCTATGGAAACCCACTCATCCGGCCTCCATCTCTATA
>CAYPKC010000128.1:0-4335 GCA_964411215.1 uncultured Eggerthellaceae bacterium
GATAACCGTGAAGCCGATGACAGGAATGTTGACCTCGGCCTTGACTGCCTCAGGAGCATTGACCTTCCAGCCCTCTTCGAAGCCGATGGGCTCCCAAGCGGTGTTCATGGTCTCATAAATGCCTGCAGACACATCGATTGCCTGAACGCCGGCCTCTTCGCACATACGAGCGATTGCAATGCCGTCGCCCAGGTGCAAGCCCTCTTCAGGCATGCCGTTGTAGTCCATGTGCTCGTCTACTGACAGACGCACGAGGATCGGATAGTCAGGACCGACTTCTGCGCGAACAGCCTTGATGATGTCGCCCAGGACGCGGAAGCGGTTCTCAGGGCTTCCACCGTACTCGTCGGTACGCTTGTTGGTGTAAGGGCTCAAGAACTGCGTGATCAGGTAGCCATGGGCGCCATGAATCTCAACGCCGTCGAAGCCAGCCTCTTTGACGCGACGTGCGCCGTCGGCAAACTTCTTGATCATGTCGGCGATTTCTTCGCGGCTCATCTCATGGACAGGCTGATGCACGGCCTGGCACTCGACCGGGCTTGGTGCCGGCATGGTATCGACACCGTTAAGCGGAGCGATGCCCTGGCGACCCGGATGATAGATTTGTGCAACAACTTTGCCACCGTTGGCATGCACAGCATCGGTCATCTCTTTGAGACCCGGGATGAAGCTGTCATCTTCAACGGAAGCCTGGCAGACGTTGCCTCTGCCATGGGGGTCAACGGATAAGCACTCAGTAATGATGAGGCCAACTCCACCCTTTGCGCGCGCTGCGTAGAAGTTCTTCTCCTTCTCGCCGCACACACCGCCCGGCTCGGACATATGATGGCCCATAGCGGTCATAACCACACGGTTTGGCACGACCATGTTGCCGATCTTGCCCTCTTTAAACAGATTATCGAACACGATATCTCCTCTTGTCATTTCCCTCTTGTTAAAACATTACTCCATCACGATGATGGGCTTGACAACCTTGCCGTCCAGAGAATCCTGGAATGCCTGGTCGATGTCTTTCCAGTTGTAGAACTTGCAGAGTTTGTCAAACGGGAAGCGACCCTGCTTGTAGTACTCAACCATCTGCGGGATGAAGTTCTTAGCAACGGCGTCGCCCTCGGTGGAGCCCATGATCTTGCGGCCAGGACCCATGAGTTCTTGCTCGATCTCGACTTCAAGGGTGTCAGGTGACATAGCAACGGTGCAGATCGTTGCATAGTTTCTTGAAGCATTGATAGCCTGCTTGATAACGCTTGCAACACCAGAAGTGTCGAGAGCGAACTTGGTGCCAACGCCACCGGTGATAGCACGAACGGCCTCTACCGGGTCAGTTTGCTTGGAGTTGACAACATCGGTTGCGCCCATCTCGAGAGCAAGGTCAAGCTTGTCCTGATGACGGCCAACAGCGATGATCTTCTCGCAGCCAGCGATGCGAGCAGCCATGATAGCAGCAAGGCCTACGCCACCAACGCCGTACACAGCGATCGTGTCGCCAAAGCCTGCCTTGAATACGTTGGTAACCGTTCCGAAGCCGGTCTGGAAGCCGCAGCCCAGAGGTCCAAGGAGGCGGATGTCAACGTCAGGATCAACAACAGCAACCTGACTTTGGTTGCAGACTGCGTATTGTGCGAAGGAGGACTGACCGAAGAAGACGGAGAGATCTTTGCCATCCTTGGTGTGCAGGCGGGTGGTGCCGTCCTTGAGGCGGCCGAGGAAGTTCAGCGGGAACCACGTGTTGCAACGTGCCGGATGACCTTCGAGGCAGTTGTCGCAATGGCCGCAGAACTGATAAGACATAACTACATGGTCGCCAGGCTTGATGCCGTAAACCATATCGCCGACCTTCTCGACGATGCCGGAACCCTCATGGCCTAATACGCCAGGGATCGGCCACGGAGCCATCTGATCGCGTCCACCAAGGTCGGTGTGGCAGCAACCAGAAGCTGCGATTTTAATCAGAACTTCATCTGCTTTCGGCTCGTCAAGTTCGATCTCGTCGAACGTGAACTTGCCCTTCTCGTAAGTGACAGCAGCTTCCATTAGCATAATGAAAATCCTCCTTCTATGTCCTTAGACATATCGTTTACCGGAATCGATTCCGATTCTTCGTTGACATTGTACACAAAACGTTGTTCGAAAATAACGAAAAGGCAACATCTATTTGTGTTTTTTGCCCAATCCAAAATAACGCTTTGCTATGCCCAAAAAAATCTAGTTGTCAAAGCCCGTCCATACCGGAATGCCGGTGTAGACATTAGGCTCTTCTTCGCCGCGTGCGACTCTCAAAGCGCCTGCTGCGAGAGCTTCCATCTCAAACTCGCCCGGCATAACCGTAATAGGAGCAATCCAGCTGATGTAGGGCGTCAGGAAATCGACGAGGAACTTGCTGTGTGCCATGCCGCCCGTCAGGATAATGCCTTCGACATCGCCTTTCAGAACTGCCGCGCACGAACCGACATTCTTAGCGATCTGGTAAATCATGGCTTCGTAGACGATCTTGGCGTACTCATCGCCATCAGCGATCATCTTTTCAACCTCGCGTGCGTCAGAGGTACCCAAGTGATCAATCAGGCCGCCGTTTTTGCCGAGCAGGTCTTTGACTGATTTCTTGGTTGCGCCCTCTTTGAAGCACAGATCAAGGATGTCCATGGTGTTGATGGAGCCGGCACGCGTCGGGGTCATAGGGCCTTCGCCGCGGATAATGTCATTGCCGTCGACCATCATGCCCTTGCGATGAGCCGTTACGGAAATGCCGCCGCCGATGTGGCAGATGATGACATTGATGTCGTCATACTTCAGACCCTTTTCGGCTGCATAGCGGATGCCGATCTCTTTTTGGTTGAGCGTATGCACGTGGCATTGGCGATACACGTCTTTCAAACCAGAGATACGGGAAATGACATCGTATTCATCGGTGTCAGGCGAGTTATAGATGTAGGCCTTTCCGCCATATTGCTCAGCAAAGGCATTGCTGATCTGGGAGCCGAGCTGAGCAGGATGCTGGCCTGCCATGCCCTTGCGGGTGTCTTCGAGAAGGCGCTCGGTAACCTCGAATGCGCCGCTCTTGACGTTGACCAGTCCGCCGCCACGACCAACGAAGATATCAATGCTGTCAATATCGATGTTGTTGTCTTTTAAGGCTGCTTCGATGGTCTCTTTACGATAATCCAGCTGATCCTGAACATCGGGGAACGTCTTTAAGACGTTTGCGTCATGAGCCACATTCGAAGAGAAAAGCTCTTCGTCATTGTCGAAAACTGCGATCTTCGTCGAGGTAGAGCCAGGATTGATCGCAAGGATTCTATAGCTGTCTTGGGACATCTGATACTCCTTTGGGGATAATCTTATTTTGCCTTTGCGCTGTAAGCAGCAAGAGCGATCGAATAGAACTTGTCGGATGCTTGTGCACTACGCGGGGTAAGAACAACAGGCACCTTTGCACCGACAACAGTACCTGCGGTGGTAGCACCAGCGAGCTCGGTCAGTGCTTTTACGAAGACATTGCCGCATACAAGATCAGGCACGACAAGCAGATCTGCATCTCCCGCGACTTCGCTCTTGTAACCCTTGATCTCAGCAGCTTCCTTACTGATAGCAATATCTAAGGAAAGAGGACCATCAACAACGCAGCCCGTGATTTCGCCCTTTGCATTCATCTGTTTGAGGGCATCGGCGTCAATGGTCTCCTGCATCTTTGGATTGACCTTCTCAACAGCTGCAAGAACAGCAACTTTAGGATTCTCAAAGCCGACAGAGTGAAGCAGGTCGACAGCGTTTTCGAGAATAGCCTTTTTGCCGTCGAGATCAGGATAGGTGTTGATAGCCTGGTCGGTGACAGCTAAAAGCTTTGGATAGCGGTCAAGCTCATAGAAGCCGGCAACGCTTAAGAGAGCACCCTTGCGCAGGTTGTTTTCCTTCTTGAGGATAGCGCGCATGAAGTCGCCGGTCTCAAGATGGCCCTTCATAAGAACGTTGGCCTCACCAGCATGGATAGCAGCAACGGCCTTCTCAAGGCTCTGCTCAATGCTGTCAGCGTTGACGATGGTGAAATCAGCAGCGTTTTCGTTGAGTTCGTCGAGACGCTGCTCAATGAGTGCCTGCTCGCCGATAAGAATAGCCTCTACCAGGCCTTCCTTTTGAGCATGAACAACCGCTTCGACGGTATGGGAGTCGTCTGCTGCCACAACAGCAATGCGGCTTTTGTTCGCATCAGTGCGGACGGCATCGGCAAGTTCTGCAAAATTGGTGATTGACATGAATTGCTCGCCTTTCTTTTCTTATCTGGGCAACAAAGACTCTGTTGCCGTCTTCTTTTCGATGATGGTAGGGATTGGCACGCGC
>CAYPKC010000129.1:0-4264 GCA_964411215.1 uncultured Eggerthellaceae bacterium
TCGACCTTGGGATTAAGAGTCCCCTGCTCTACCAACTAAGCTAATGGCGCACATGAAGAACAGACGCTTTTAAAGCGTCCCGTAATTGTAGGATAACAATTCTTTGAGCGCAACTATCCTTTCGTCAAAAACGGTAGGATGTTTCCGCCGTCTTCGTAGCCTTTTTTATAGAGGCGCATCATGGCGTTGGGATCTTTCGTCAGCGTGTCAACACCGCAGGTGTCATTGGGGGCGACGACAAGCGCGAGACCGTCTTTCTCAAGCTCTTTTGCAAGCGCGACACCGAAGTTGTATTTATCGGCACGTGTGCGCAGACCTTCTGCCGCTTTCGGATATTTCCGTTCTATCATTTTTGCTAAGACAAAATCCTTACCCGGTTTGCGAAGCACATCTGCAGGTTTGGTGAGCACCAATACTACTTTGGTGCAACCCTCTTCGAATGCCTTTTCAAGAGGGACGGTGTCGGCTATGGCGCCATCAAAATAAAGCCTGTCATCTATCTCGTATGGTTTGCAGACAAACGGAATAGAAGAAGACGCCATCATGGGTGTATAGGTGTTTCTCTCGAACGTATCTTTGCTGAAATAATGGGGCTCGCCCGTCTCAGCATCAGCCGCCTCGATAAGGACATCGGTAGGAGAGGCCATAAATGCATCGTAGTCAAAGGGGTTTTCGCCCCCGTCATTGCTGAGCGTTCCATAAATGTAGTCCATGTCGAGGTAAGAGCCATGGGTCAAGAAGTTGTGGGCACTCATGTATTCAGGACGTTTGGGATATTCGGTATAGAAGGCGATGTTGCGTCCGCGCTGTCCTGAGACATATGACGCGACATTGGCACTTCCTGCGGAGATGCCGATACCCAGGTCAAAGACAACGCCATCATCCATACATCTATCGAAAACTCCCGCGGCATAGATACCACGCATGCCGCCTCCGACATCGATTACTCCCGACTTCACTTTGTATGCGCCACCTTTCAACAGAGGTGATTTGAAACATTGGCGATTATAGGCATAAGGCCAAGCAAATAGTATAGAATATAGGGCGCTTTCATCGCGATGGGCGCTGTGCTCAAAAATCGTGACGGGCCCGTAGCTCAACGGTGGAGCAGGCGACTCATAATCGCTTGGTTGTCGGTTCAAATCCGGCCGGGCCCACCATCTTCTTGCTTACTCTCAGCATATTCCGAGTATAGTTTGGCCTCATCCACTGTATAGGTCATGAAGCCTGCTATCTCTTCACCCTAATGCAATGACCGGGTCTTCCCTCAACTTATCCTGCCCATATTTCAAATACATTACTTGTATGCTTCCTGCATGTTAAGACGTACCGACTTCTGTGTTAACAGTTGCCACAAAGGCGCCTGGTACCCCTGTATTCGATAAGGATAGATACGGAAGAAGAATTCGTATTCGAAGGGGATGATCCACATGGATAGCGGAACGAGCGCCTTTATGCTCATCTGCGCAATGCTGGTGTTGCTGATGACGCCAGGACTCGCATTCTTTTATGGTGGTCTGTCGCGCAGGAAGAACGTCGGCAACACCATGGTGATGGTTTTTGTCTCGATCGGCATCGTGGCAGTGACGTGGACGCTGTGCGGTTGGTCATTTGCCTATGGAGGCAGTGGAGACAATCCCATCTTTGGTGGATTCGATCAGCTGTTCCTTCTCGGCAACACCGCGGAAATGTTGACTGAAGCGGAAGCAACTCCTGACGGTACGGTGTATCCGGCCATGATCGATGTGGCGTTTCAGATGGCATTTTGCATGATCACCACGGCCATTATTACCGGAGGCGTTGCGGGCCGCATGAAATTTGGCGCCATTGCAGCCTTTCTCGCTGCATGGACAATCCTCGTCTATCCCGTCTTGGCGCATATGGTGTGGGGCGGAGAGGGGTCGCTTATCGGCGGCATCATAGGCGCTCTCGATTTCGCTGGCGGCGATGTGGTCCATATCTCAAGCGGTCTTACCGCGTTAGTGCTCTGCCTTTTCGTTGGCAAGCGCCACGGTTTCGGCGCGATGAACTACCGGCCGCATAACGTTCCTTTTGTAGCTTTAGGCGCCGCCCTTTTGTGGTTCGGATGGTTTGGCTTTAATGCCGGAAGCGAATTTGCGGCTGACGGTGTTGCTGCACTCGCTTTGGTCAATACCATTTGCGCATCGGGGGCGGCAGTATGTTCCTGGCTTGTGTGCGAGCGCATTTTGGTTAAGAAACCCACGCTCATTGGTGCGGCGACAGGACTTGTCGCCGGCCTTGTCTGCATCACTCCCGCAGCTGGCTTTGTCGAACCATGGGCAGCAATCATTATGGGCATTATCGTCTCTCCCGTCTGCTATTGGGCAATCTCAACGCTGAAACGCAAGATTGGCTACGATGATGCCCTCGATGCTTTTGGCTGCCACTGTGTAGGAGGTATCCTTGGTGGCATACTGACAAGCATCTTCTGCGTACCAGAGCTGAGTTGGACCGAATTCGGCGGCCTTCTCTATACGGGAGACGCGACCTTGCTTGGCGCCCAAGTACTTGGCATTTTGATCACCATTGTCTTTGTCGGTGTGTGCGATATCGTGTTGGGCTTTGTTGTGAAGGCATGCTTCAAAGGCAGCTTGCGCGTCAGTTCAGAAGCCGAAGCGCAAGGCTTGGATGTGGCCGAACATGGCGAGTCTGCCTATCCGTCGTTTGTCGGTCTTGACTAGAAGGGGATAAGGACATGAAAAGAATTGTTGCTATTGTCAGACCCGAAAAGCTTGAGCCGCTCAAAGATGCTCTCTTTGCTGCAAACGTCAGCGGCATGACTATCAGCCAAGTGAACGGATGCGGCAACCAGCATGGGTGGAAAGAATACTATCGTGGCACCGAGGTTCTGCTCAATATGGTGCCGAAGGTCAAATTTGAAATTGTTGCGGGCGATGAAGATGTCGACGGTATTGTAGATGTGATTTTGGAAACGGCGCAAACGGGTGAAGTGGGCGACGGCAAAATCTTCATTTCACCAGTTGACGAAGTTATCCGCATTCGCACGAAGGAGCAGGGAGACGACGCCGTATAAGTTGGGCTACAATACCCCCGTGTTAAGCAAAAAGAAGGGGAGGCCATGGTTTCTACGGCATACATTCCGAAAGGTGTTTGCTCAAAGAGCATCTATATCGAGACAGAGGGCGATACGATCACGTGCGTTAAGTTTACGGGTGGCTGCGAAGGCAACCTGAAAGCCATTGGAAAACTGGTGAATGGGAAGAAAATCGACGAGGTCGCTGATTTGCTTGAAGGTAATACGTGTCGCGGAAGACCTACCTCTTGCGCAGATCAATTAGCGAAGGCGCTCAGAACAATCGAGATTTAGCGAAATTCTCTGTTGAGCCTGTATATTTGTCGAGTAAGAGTGCTATACTTTTACGGTCTGTCGGATACAGGCAAATATAAGTATTGACCCTTGAGACATGTTGGTTTTACAAACGTTTTTCGTCAGCTTTGGCAAACGAACATGGGAAGTAACACCTCATCATGAGAATAGGGTCCCCGCACTTGAAAGGGGTCCATTTTGACCGAAATAAAGAACACGTCGGTTATCGAGTTCGATGACGTGACAGATGACCAGCTCAATGCCATGATTGACGGTACGTTGACTGATTTCGATGAAGGAGATCTTGTCAATGGCACCATCGTCAAAATTGAGCATGATGAGGTATTGGTAGACATCGGATTCAAGAGCGAAGGCGTTATTCCTGTCCGCGAGCTCTCCATTCGCAAAGATGTCGATCCATCTGAAATCGTCAATCAAGGTGATCAGATTGAAGCACTTGTTCTTCAGAAGGAAGACAAAGACGGTCGCCTGATTCTTTCCAAGAAGCGTGCCGAGTACGAGCGTGCATGGATCCAGGTTGAAGAGAAATTCAAGGCTGGCGAGATTGTGACAGGCGAGGTCATCGAAGTGGTCAAGGGCGGCTTGATCCTTGATATCGGCCTGCGCGGCTTCCTGCCGGCATCGCTTGTCGATCTTCGACGCGTCAAGGATCTTGATATGTACCTCAACACCGAGATCGAGGCGCGCGTCATTGAGATGGACAGAAACCGCAATAACGTTGTTCTTTCACGCCGCGTCCTTCTTGAAGAGGGCCGCAAGCAAGAGCGCACCGATATCCTTTCGAAGCTGACCAAGGGCATGCGCCTGAAGGGTCAAGTTTCAAGCATCGTCGACTTCGGCGCCTTTGTTGATCTGGGCGGCATCGACGGTCTGGTACACATCTCCGAGCTTTCT
>CAYPKC010000130.1:0-4254 GCA_964411215.1 uncultured Eggerthellaceae bacterium
TTGTTCCCTTCTTTATTGCGTACGGTTCAGACGTTGCCATCGAGCATCTTTCCGAAGTCATTGTGGGAGACTACATTCCCTTCATCGTATTGCTGCTCGGGCTCTTTATTGTCTCTGGCGGCATCAACATAAAGGGCACCATTGTCGGTACTACCAAAAACAATGTGGCATTTTTAGTGATCGGCACTCTGCTTGCCAGCTGGATTGGCACAACGGGTGCTGCCATGCTGCTCATCAGGCCTCTTTTGCGCGCCAATTCATGGCGTAAATACAAGGCTCATATCGTTATCGTTTTTATCTTCCTTGTTGCCAATATCGGCGGCTGCCTCACTCCTTTGGGGGATCCTCCCCTCTTCCTTGGGTATTTACGGGGCATTCCATTCTTTTGGACATGCATGCATATTTGGCCGCTACTGCTTTTGAATACCGTTATTCTTATCGCGGTCTTTGTGCTCATCGACCGCCACTATGTCAAACGGGAAGGCAAGGAAGGCCGCGATCGCCTTGAGCTCATGGATGCAGCTGATGAGCGCGTGCCTATCAGAATCGACGGATGGCACAACCTCTTTTTACTCGCTCTCATTATCGTGAGTGTCATTCTCAATGGCACTATCCCCCAGATTGATCTGTTTATCGAGCAAGAAACGGGATTGACTTACGGCATATCGGTTTTTGGCACCCACGTCGGCATTGAATACATTGTGCAAGTTGTCCTTATTGCGCTGGCAAGCGTGCTTTCATGGGTTACCACTTCTTCAAAGACGCGCAAAGACAACAAATTCAAATGGGCGCCGATTGCAGAAGTGGCAAAGCTCTTTATCGGCATCTTCATCACCATGATTCCAGCGCTGATGCTGCTCGGTTATTACGGGAAAAGCCTTGGAGAAAGCGTGCCTTCTGTCTTTTTCTGGGCAACAGGGTTGCTGTCATCATTTTTGGACAATTCTCCCACCTTTGTCGTCTTTCTTACCGCAGCGGGTGCTGCAGGCTCAGCTGATCCCGCGGCCGTTGCAACATCAGCCGGCGTTGTTGATCCGACCGTATTGCTTGCAATCTCTGCAGGCGCTGTCTTTATGGGAGCGATGACCTATATCGGAAATGCACCTAACTTCATGGTGAAAAACATTGCAGAGTCTTCGCACGTCAAGATGCCCAACTTCTTCAAATACATGGCATGGTCAGCAGGCATTCTGGTGCCGATCTTTGTCATCGACACGATCGTATTTTTCTTATAAGGCGAAAATAGACGTTTCAGAGACACAGTGGTGCGGTTCGCATAAGTGAGCCTGCGCGCTTTTGATAGGTCAGGGTGCAGATAAAGAAGCTGCACTATTCTCTGTATGCTCTTAAGAGTTGCATACAAGAGAACTGAATTTGTTGAGGATCTCGCTTCCAGCCTGTTTGAGCGAACACGGTTTGCCTTCTTTGGTGAAGCAATGGATTGAGCGTGCGCGCGCTGAAAGGCAGTTGCGTGTTTGGTTTGTGATCACATAGGTAAGCTCATAGCGGACTTTCGTGAACTTGACGAGCTCACATTCAATATCGACGACATCGGCAAATTCGCATGGAAAGAGATATTCCATGTGGATTTCAACAACCGGAGACAAAATGCCTGTCGCTTCAATAACCTGAAACGGCAGGCCATGTTCTTCTAAAAAGGCGACGCGCGCTTCTTCCATCCACTTTACATAATTGGAATGGTGCGCGATGCTCATCTTATCGGTTTCATGATATTGCACTTTGTGGATGTAGTGGAACATGTACACTCCTTGCGCATTACTGCTCGATCGTCGCTTCGTCATTTCACTTTAGCACGGCGCTTTATAAGAAGCCCTATAATCGAGAAAAGGATGACTCAGAAAGGCAAAATTTTCACTCTTGATTTCGTGCTGATGTTTATCGGCAATTTCGTCCTTGTCTCCGTTTATTTCCTTCTTATGGTAACCATGGCGCTGTATGCCATTACGCAATTCTGCGTCGATAGCGCAACGGGCGGTCTTACGGCCTCGGTGTTTCTGGTTGGTGGCGTTATCGGACGTATTGTCTGCGGCCGCTATGTGCACTATCTCGGATTGCGCACGCTTACGATTATCTCGTTGGCCATACAGGTGATAGCGTGCATCTGCTACTTCTTCAACGGCCTTGGCATTGTCTTTCTCATTTGCTTGCGCTTTGTCCATGGCCTCTCCTTCGGTATTGCCAACACGACCATTCCTGCGATGGCGGTCGAGCAGCTTCCGAAATACCGCATCGGCGAGGGTACCGGCTATTTCATGCTGTCGAATTCCCTTGGCGTGGGCATTGGCCCTTTGATGTCTATCTTGGTTGTTATGGGCATCGATTATCAGATTCTCTTTATTATCTGCACGATACTGTCCATTGTCATTTTGGGAGCAATCCTCTTGTCCCGCTACGGACGCACCTTTGTTCGGGGGCCGAAACCAGGGCGTTTTACCCTCGCAAGCGTCATAGACACCTCGACGGTACAGATATCGGTCTTTATGTTCTTTGTCGCCTTTGCTTATTCGTCTATGAATGCATTTGTCAATGTGTATGCGCAAGAACAAGGCTGGGGTATGTATGCGCCTTTTATCTTTTTGGTGTATTCCATAGCGCTTCTGATTTCGCGTCCTATCACCGGAAAGCTCATGGATAGATATGGCGAAAACATCGTTTTGTATCCGTCCATTATCTGCATGGGCATCTGCGTTATTATTGCCGCTTGCGCGGTCAACCCTTTCATGCTACTCTCCTGTGGCATTTTTATGGCGCTTGGTTTTGGAACCTGCATGTCTGTCGGTCAAGCAGTAGTGACAAAACGCACGAGGCAAAAAGGCATGACCCTTGCCATATCGACCTTCTTTTTGCTGTTGGATACCGGATGCGGCATAGGCCCTGTCTTTTTGGGCCTTATTGCTAATGTTGCAGGATTGCGCATCATGTATTGGTTCTGCGCGCTTATCTCCCTGTGCGGCCTTGCGTATTACCATGTTGTCCATGGCAGAGGTGTGAAAAGGGCGCGACGCGATAACACACCTCACAAGCAGGCAGAAGGGTAAGCTCCCCTTCCCATTTGCCGCTTCACGCTCAATTTCTTGAGATATGCTTCAGCGTCTTTGAGCTCCCCTTCTGTTGTGCGCCACTGCCAGTTGCGGTCAGTGGTACCGGGAGTATTCATGCGAGCATCATCACCCAGGCCTAAAATGTCTTGCAAAGGATACATGGCTACCTGCGCGGATGACTCCGCCATCTTCTCCATCAAACGCTCGGCTTCTCGTTGTGCCTCATGGGCATCCATGCCAAAGGTTTGTTCCAGCCAGCCACGAAGTGTTTGCGTATCATGCGTTCCCGAAAATGCCATTTTTGCCGGTTTGGCCTTCCACGTAAAACGCGCATCTCCCTCTTCAAACTGCACGACATCCATGCCGGCAAATCCGCATTGGGCAAGCAGCTGGCGCACATGAGGGGTGATAAGACCCAAATCTTCTGCAATCAAAGGAAGGGCGCCGAATCTCTCATACGCCCGCTCAAACAGTTCAAATCCAGGACCGGGAAGCCACGTTCCCTCATGAGGCGTACGTCCATGGGGAATCGCAAAATACTCAGAAAAGCCGATAAAGTGGTCAATGCGCGTAAAGTCATACCAGCTGAAAGCGCGGGCAAAGCGGGCGAGCCACCAATCGTAATTGTGCGCGCGCAATTCTTCCCAGTTATAGGTTGGGTTTCCCCAGCACTGTCCCTCTTGTGCCAAATTGTCGGGAGGAACGCCACCCTCTTCAATCATCTGGCCGCCATCATCAATACTGAAGTAGGCTTTATGAGCCCACACATCAGCTGAGTCGGCAGAAACATAGATAGGCATGTCTCCGATAATATAAACGCCCTTTTTGTGTGCATAATCGCGCAGCGCCGACCATTGCTTGTCAAAGACGAATTGGCGCCTGCATTCTTTATCCACTTCTGCTTGCAATTCTGGCGATGATTCAAGTCCATAATGCCACGTGCGATACGGCTTGACCCACTCTCTCCACGGCACTTCCCCATATACCTTCTTGATAGCGACAAACGTCGCATACGGCATGAGCCACTCACGATTCATCGTTATGAAGGCAGTGAGCTCTGTTTCATCAAGGGATAAAAGATAGTCGTCGTGCAGGTATGCCTCATCCAACAGGCGCGTATTTCCTGCAAACGCGGAAAGGCCGGCATAAGGTGAGCCAAATTCGTCGGTTGGATTGAGAGGCAGAATCTGCC
>CAYPKC010000131.1:0-4248 GCA_964411215.1 uncultured Eggerthellaceae bacterium
ATAAGTGGGACAACGGGGACGTAGCTTATTGTCCCGATTTTGAACAAAATCGGGACAATAAGCTACGTCCCCGTTGTCCCACTTATGGGTGGAAACGTTTGGTATTAGCTGGAAGCTAATGTTTTGGGTTATCGATTTCCCTACTATGAATTCACACACATGCCGAGAATGGCAGGCAACCATTCTGTCCATTCAGGTGAATACGGAGAAAGGGAAAGCAATGACACGACACTATTCTTCCGGCACGTTACATAAAGCATCTCTCATGAAAGCGATGGCTCTTGTGGCATGCCTTATGGCCGTTTGCGTGCTCGCTTTGACCGGGTGCAGCTCGAACTCGAAAGCCCCAGCCGAAAGCAGCTCGGGAAGCTCTATGTCTTCAAGCGCTCAAGAGTCTTCCAGCTCATCTGCAGCAGCACAAACGGCAGAGTCTGACTATGCGGTCACCATTGACTCAATGACCATAGGCAAAGACTACAACGGTGAAAAGGCAGCTATTGTTACGTTTACTTGGACGAATAATTCTGACAAAGCAACGAGCTTTATGGTTGCGGTCGATGCTGCTGCTTTCCAAAACGGCGTTGAGCTTGAAACAGCGATTGTTACGGGAGACGGCTACGATAGTTCAGGCTTGATGAAGGAGCTTAAACCAGGTTCCACAACAACGGTTCAGAAAGCTTATGCCTTAGACGACACAAGCGACGTCACCGTTGAAGTGTCTGAGCTGATTTCGCTCAGCGACAAAATTATTGCAACCAAGACATTCCCTGTCGCCTAGACTTGCACGCCTCTCTGAACATCCCCACAATAAGGGCTCAGTACCTTGCCGATGTTGGCATTTCCGAAAAAGAGGCGCAGGAGGAAACGGCGCGTGAAGGAACCTTTGACAGACGAGCTTTTGCAAGAGCTCCTTTGCGCGCCTTCTCCTGAAGCTTTTGCCAAGGAAAATGACCTTAAGGCGTATTCCCTTCCTGAATATCTTCAAAAGATCCTCGACGATCATCATCTCAAACGCATTGACGTCATTCATGCGGCTCATCTGAACGAGACCTTCGGATATCAGATTTTTACCGGCGCGCGAAAGGCCAGTCGAAACAAATTGCTCCAGTTGGCGTTTGCGATGAAAATGAATTTGCAAGAATGCAATCGGCTGTTGCAGGCAGGCGGCGTCAATGGCTTGTACTGCAAAAACAAGCGCGATGCGATCATCATTTTCTGTTTGACCCACGGCGCTTCGCTCACGGAAACAGACGAAGAACTTTATCGCTTTGGCGAAGACACCATTTGCTAGGAGTATCTGATACAAGATCGTCTCACGTACGCAAAAGAAGCCTCTGATGCTATTGTGTCTGATATGCACAGCAAGGTCGAAGAATATCTCTTCTCTTTAGAGCGGGAATCCAAGTTCCGCGTAGAGCGCGTTTTGAAGGAAAGCCCGTATGGAACGACGGAGCTTGTCTTTTATGACGATCATGATAAGGAAGACGCTTGCGGGGCTGCTGGCGAACACGCTTTCGGTCCGTTTATTAGAAAGCGGCTCTCTGAGCATCGCGGTTTTGAATCTGTCTACAAGTTGATCTATGAAGCGCAGAAAAGCGGTCGTGCGTTCAAGCATCTTCCGTACATCTATGATTACTATCAAACCGAAGACGGCGAAACCGTTGTGATGGAGTTTGTCAAAGGGGAGACGCTCGCCGATCTTCTGTATCGGGAGGGTCCGTCAATTTCTCTTGCGGAGCGCGTGTTTCCCGATATTTGCGATTCAGTCACCGAACTCCATACGAAGTTTGACCAACCGATCATTCATCGTGATCTGAAGCCTTCTAATGTGATGGTGCAATTTGGAAAAGTCACCGTTATTGATTTCGGTATTGCGCGTTCTTATAAAGACAATCAGGAAAAAGACACTACGCATTTTGGAACGCCGAGCTATGCGCCGCCTGAGCAGTTTGGGTTTGGTCAAACGGATGTCAGGAGCGATGTGTATGCGCTCGGGATGCTTTTGTATTATTGCTTGACCGAGCAGACGCCGAATGCGCATGCGATGAAGGATGACCTGCACACCAATCATATTCCTGATGCATTGCAAGCTGTTTTGCTGAAGGCTACAGCGTTTGATCCTCAGGAGAGGTATGCGAGTGCGGAAGACCTTAAAAACGCCTTTCTCGCTGCTTGCGGGCAGACAAGTTCCTATGACGCAACAAATCGGGGCAATAAGCTACGTCCCCATTGTCCCGATTCGTGGCGCAAGTGGGACAACGGGGACGTAGCTTATTGTCCCGATTTGGAAGATGAAAAAGGGGTTGGCGCATTCCGGCATTTCCTGAAACGGATTCCGTGTTGGGTCGGACATATCTGGAATATTGTCTTGTTGTTGGGCTGGTTGCTCCTTTTGTATGCCTCTATCGTGGCTACAGTAGATCCTTCGCCCAAGATGGCACTCATTCCATTTGCGGTAAGGGCGATCGCTTATCTGGGAACATTCACCATTGCTCCTTTGTTTTTGGTTTTTCTTTTGTCAGACAAACGATCGCTCAGAAAAAGAGTGCCGCGATTGCAGAAAACTTCGTGGAAGATTGAGCTTGCCATATGCCTTGCCGGATTTGTCATTATTGCCTTTGTAAGCCTTGGCATCTACATCGTTACCGCATTGAGTCTTGGTATATGACAAAGCATGTGGCATGTGACAGGGGTCAGCATGTGGCATGTGACAGGGGTCATGTGATAAAGGGGTCAGGCCATTTGGGAATCCGTACATCCCCGTTCCCTTTACTCACTCTGTTGCTCACTCAGCCTTAATAGCTCACGATGAATCCTACGTCGGAAATGGATTCGCCGGCGGGTATGGTGCCGTTATAGCTGACGTTGGTTACATGCAGGGTGGTGCCGCGGATATCGAACTGCCCGTTCCAAGCATCCACCTTCGCATCAGGTTCATCACCATGCAACACAGCCCACAGCCATGTACCTTCCGCACTCAGGTCGGCAGTATCAAACCCAGAAGTCTTCGCGCAGCCTGCCTTGAATAGCGCCGATGCTTCATCCTTGTTAGATAGATTCCAGCAGATATAGCTCACATGCAGCTCATCCATGAGCTGCACCCATGCATCAGCAGATGTATAGTCGATGGCACCATTTCCACTGGCATCGCAGATGCCGAACTCGCTTACAAAAATGGGTAGTCCTGCCCCAACGGCTGCGGTCATGCGGTCGCGCAGATCTTGCTGGTGTGTAGCGGCGTAGAAGTGCAGGGCATACATCACGCTGTCGAAGGTAAGAGGGTTAGCAGCTGCCTCATCCACGCGCTGGGACCATGTGGGCGTGCCCACAATCGTCACGGCGCTGGGTGCGTTCACACGAATGACAGGGATGACCTCGTTGGCATAGGCTGCAATGTCGTTCCAGGTTGTTGATCCATTAGGCTCGTTGCAAATCTCGTAGATAACATTGACATTGTTGGCGAATTCGTTGGTATCCTGCCCGGTTGTTGCCGACGCACTGCTATCCGCAGCTTGCCCACTCGAAACGCTATCGTCAGGGGCATTAGTTCCAGAGCATCCCGCCAGCATCATTAACCCCATCGTTAAGACGGCTATCGTTGCGAATCGGTGTAGCTTGTTCATTTTCGCTGATCCTTCCTAACCCATAGGGACGGGGTATTTGGGTCGATTCGCGAAAGATGACATCAGAACTAAAATACCTTGTCCTTATGGGTTAACTGTATCATCATCCGGACCACCAGCCCGAATTCCCCGTCCCTATGGGTCAGTTACGGGCTATCAGCCCGAATTCCCCGTCCCTATGGGTCAACTATGGGTCAAAGGTAGAAAAGGCTCGTCACTTTTATACTTCAGACACCTTTCCGATCTTATTCATGATCCATGTAAGGATAAAGAAAGCAATGATGGCAAATCCAATAGGAAGAAAAGCCGCCAACCACTCTCCACCAGCAGGCAGGTAACTTGTTGTCAATGCGAACGATGTGTCCCAGTCAAGATATCTCCCTGTTGAAATGGCGTATGGTCCAGTTGTTAGATCGGTTCCTGAAAGTTGTAGATAGAGCGACGGTGCATTATATGAGGGATAAAGGAGCATCAAGCGATGTGCGAAGATGCCGATGATCGTAAGCGCCGATGCGACTTTGCCCGTCTTGCACAAGGTATGCGAATTGCTTCCCGATTTATTTTTGCGCACGTTTGCAAACAAAAGCACCATGGCTATCGCAGGAAGCAGCAGTTCACAGAGATA
>CAYPKC010000132.1:0-4227 GCA_964411215.1 uncultured Eggerthellaceae bacterium
GCAAAACTTCAAAGCATGCACAACAGAGCTTCCCGAACGCGTGATGAACACAATGAGCGAACTCAATGAGCTTGAGCCCCTGCTTCCCACGTGCACGCCTGAAGAGTTCAGCGTTCTTGACAAGTTCACCACCATGGACAAATAGAGGCGAAGTATTCGTGGCACAAGAGCAAAAAAATTTCGGTGACCAAATCAAAGACGCAATCGATAATGCGATTAATTCCAATGACTTCAGCGCGCTGAAAGAGACAGTCGGGCAAACCCTCAACCGCGCCGCTTATGAGGTCAGCAAAGGGCTTGCCAAAGCGCAAGAAGAAGCTCGGCGCAACCAAGAGCAAGCCGAGGCAGATCGCCAGCGTCGCCAGCAAGAGCAGGCGGCCAAGCGGCAAGAATACGCCATGCGCCAGCAAGAGCGTGCGCAGCTCCAGCAACGTCAGATGGAGCGCCGCAAGCAAGAGCTGCAACGACGCCAAGAAATGGCAGCAGTTCAGTATCGTTTCAAGAAAATCGGCGGCATGAAGGCAGCTGGCTTCGGCATGACGGCTGGCGGCATTGTCTTAGCGCTCGGCTTTTCGGGAGGCGTTATTTCAAGCCTCATTGGAACGGCGCTTGTGGGATCTGTCGGCTTTGGCGCGACGGCAGGTGTGATGGGCGTGCTGTTAGCGGCCAGTATCGGACTGATTATTGCCGGCATCCACAAAGTGAGATTTGCAGATCTCTTCCGCAAATACCAAGACATTATCGGCACCCGCATGTTTTGCAATGTAGACGAGCTTGCCGGGCGGACCGGAAAAGATATTCCCTTTACGGTGAGCTCGCTCAAGAAAATGCTCAAGCGCGGCATGTTTACCGAAGGGGTTTTAGCTCCTGACGACAAGATTCTCATGGTCGCGAAGGAATCGTATCAGCAATACCAAAACGCCATTGAGGCGCAAAAAGAACGCGAACGTAAGCAGAAGCTGATCGCAAGCGTATCGACCAACGATGGCGCACAAGCTCCCTTGTCACCCGAGCAGCGCTCGCTGCTTGAAATGGGGAAGGCCTATGTGGCAAAGATTCGTGCGAGCAACGAGGCTATTCCTGATGCTATCGTTTCGAAAAAGATCGACCAGATTGAGCTCGTGGTCAATAAGATATTCGAATATGCCCGCGAACATCCCGAAGTGATCCCCGAGCTTGAACGGCTTATGGATTACTATCTGCCAACCACTGTGAAGCTGCTCGATGCGTATGCGGCCCTAGATGCACAGCCTATTCAAGGCGAAAACATCACGGCATCCAAGAAAGAGATTGAAGAGACGCTTGATACGCTCGCTGTTGCTTTCGAGAAACTGCTCGATTCCATTTTCCGCGATATGACCTGGGATGTATCCACTGATATTTCCGTTTTGCATACCGTGCTTGCCCAAGAAGGATTGGTCGAAGGGGCGTTTGAGCATAAAAGCGAAGACGGATCGCACTAAATCGCTCTCAAAGCATTTGATAACGCCTTTATGGCGATATGTCTTTCAGAGGCATAGTACGTTTAGAATGGTCTGTATATGACCTGACTGAGAGGACTATATAATGGCTGAAAATACGAACGATACCCCCATTCCTGAGTTAACGCTCACACCGACCCCTGTTCCCGAAGCGGCTGAGATCAAAGCAGAGATTATTCAGGCATCTCCTCTCGAGGATCAAAAAGATATGGCGCTCGACGAGAGCATGTTGTCTGAAGAAGAGCGCAAAATGGTCGATGACTTTTCTAAGCAGATCGATCTCACTGACTCTAACATGGTCATCCAATACGGCGTTGGCGCACAAAAGAAGCTGACCGATTTTTCCGAAAGCGCCCTGTCCAGTGTGCGCACCCAGGATCTTGGCGAAGTCGGCGATATGATCACCGGTGTGGTTGCCGAGCTCAAGAATTTCGATGCAGCAGAATCAAAAGGACTCTTTGGCTTTTTCAAGAAGGGTGCCAACAAGATTCAAATGATGCGCACGAAATATGACAAAGCTGAAGCAAATGTCGAAAAGATTGTCAGCGTGCTGAAAGATCGCCAGATGCAACTCATGAAAGACAACGCCACGCTTGAGAAGATGTATGAGCACAATCTGACCTATTACAAAGAATTGACCATGTACATTCTTGCCGGCAAAAAGCGTCTGCAGGAAATCCGCAACGGTGAACTGGTGCAGCTGAAAGAGAAGGCGCGCGAGACCAATCGCACCGAAGATGCGCAGGCAGCACGCGACCTTGAAGAGCAGTGCACGCGGTTTGAGAAGAAGCTCTACGACCTTGAGCTCACGCGCACCATCTCAATGCAGATGGCACCGCAAATCCGCCTGGTGCAGAACAACGACATCACCATGATCGAAAAGATTCAGACAACGATCATCAACACTATTCCTTTGTGGAAAAGCCAGATGGTGTTAGCGCTCGGTATTGCCAATGCATCCGAGGCAGTCAAAGCGCAAAATGCTGTGACAAATGTCACGAACGACATGCTGAAGAAAAATGCCGAGATGCTTGAGCAATCGACGGTTCAGGTTGCACGCGAATCAGAGCGTGGCATTGTCGATATTGAGACGCTTCAAAAGACGAACGAATCGCTTATCAGAACGTTTGACGAGGTATTAAAGATCCAGCAAGAAGGGCGACAAAAGCGTCACGAAGCGGAAGTCGAGATCAGAAAGATCGAAACGGATCTTAAGAATAAACTTTTAGAAGTGCAGAACTCATAACAGGACGTATTCAGCTTTTTATCGCAATGTTGCCAGAGCGGCCGTTTTCGCAAATCTGCTCCGCTGTGATGCCATTATTCGCGAAGGCAGAATTTATGCGAAAGGAGACATGATGCAGAAATATATATGCGAAGTATGCGGATATATCTATGATCCCGAGAAAGGCGACCCTGATAGCGGTATTGCCCCCGGTACTTCTTTCGAAGAAATCCCGAATGACTGGCACTGTCCTATTTGCGGCGTCTCCAAGGATGAGTTTGTCGTTTACGAAGGCTAGTTTACAAGCAAGAATGCAATCTGGCACCTTTGCCTCAGTTGGCAAAGGTGCTTTTTTATGTCATGTAACAAGAAACTGGTAGTGCGCTGTATGTTTATTACAAACAGGTATCGGCAATGTGGCAGCTTTAAAAAGCACCCGTGAGCGCACCAGAAGTTTCCTGAAGTAATGCTAATTTTAAATCACAGGAATAGAGCCCGCCATACGACAACAAACGATTGGAAGTTTGTAGCGAGCGTTGCGTGAACGATAGCTTCAGTCGCAGGTTTCGTTGGTCGGGCAAGCCTATTTTAGGCGGAAAAGTGACAAGGAGGCTCCCATGGCCGGTGTGAACGTCAAAAGCGAAATCATGCCACTGAAAAAGGTCTTATTGCACAGACCTGGAGGAGAGTTGCTCAATCTCACTCCAAACACGCTGGAGGAATTGTTGTTTGATGACATTCCATTTCTCCAGGTGGCTCAGGAAGAGCATGACGCCTTCGCCGCAATTCTGCGAAGCGAAGGCACGGAGGTGCTTTATCTCGAAGATCTCATGGCAGAGGTGCTGGACTCTTCGCCAGAACTCCGTAAGCAATTTTTGGAGCAGTTTATCTTTGAGGCAGGCATCCGTACTGATAGGTATAAGAAGATTCTTTACGATTACCTCAACGAGGGTTGGCCGGATGGAAAAGGTCTCGTAATGAAGTCAATGGCAGGCGTGAACCTGCAAGAGTTGCATACAGATAAATCAAACTCCTTGGTTGATCTTGTTTCCGATGCATCTAAGCTCGTTATCGCCCCTATGCCGAATCTTTACTTTACGCGTGATCCTTTTGCCATGATTGGAAATGGTGTTTCGCTTAATCGTATGTATTCACAGACACGTAACCGTGAAACTATCTATGGCGAATACGTCTTTAAGTATCATCCGGAATACAACATGGTTCCTGAGTACTATAGCCGCTATGATACCTTCCACATTGAAGGTGGCGACATCTTAAATATCAATGACCATGTATTAGCCATTGGCATTTCTCAGCGTACCGAGCCTGATGCGATCGATCAGATTGCCCATAATCTGTTCTATGAGGGCTCCAATATTGATACCATTCTTGCATTCAATATCCCGAACTCTCGTGCATTCATGCATCTCGATACCGTATTCACGCAGATCGATTACGACAAGTTCACCATTCACCCCGTTATTATGGGCCCTCTTACCGTATTCTAAATCAAGCCTGATG
>CAYPKC010000133.1:0-4206 GCA_964411215.1 uncultured Eggerthellaceae bacterium
CGAAGAACAGAATCTCTCGCATATTTATAAAGTGTCAGTCGATTTCGGCGAAGTATCAGGCATTGTCACCGACTTTTTCGAGGATGCATGGAAATGGGCATCAGAACAAAATGACCTTATACGAGGCGCCGAGCTTGAGGTAAACGTTGTGGAGGCAGTGACGGTATGCAATGCCTGCGGTCGTACCTATGGCACCGTTGAACATGGGCGAATCTGTCCGCACTGCGATAGTCCTGACACAGAGCTTTTGCACGGACGGGAGCTGCTGATACGCTCGATCGAGGCTGATTAGAGGCTGATTAGAAGGCTGATTTGTGATGCAGTTTCTTATTTCGTTTTTGGAAGGCGTAGTCACGTTCGTGTCGCCCTGTCTGCTTCCGATGATCCCTCTCTATGTCACTTACTTCGCGGCGGGCGATGAGCAGCGTACATCAGTAGTTTTGCGCAATGCGCTTGCGTTTGTCTTGGGATTTACCGTGGTGTTCGTTGCAATGGGTGCGCTTGCCGGAACGGTGGGTTCATTCTTTATTGCCCATCGCGGTGTATTCGACATCGTATGTGGCGTTGTCGTTGTATTCTTCGGGCTCTACTTTCTCGGCTTCATCAAGCTGAACTTGTTTAAAGGGATTGATGCGGCGCCGGGCGAGCGCCATTTGGGTTTCTTCTCGTCGTTTTTGTTCGGCATCGTGTTCTCGATAGGGTGGACGCCTTGCGTTGGCGCATTTTTGGGTTCGGCTTTGATGCTGGCTTCACAGCAAGGCTCAACGCTCATTGGTGTCGCCATGCTGCTTTGCTATTCGGCCGGCCTTGGTGTTCCCTTTGTCATAAGCGCGCTCCTGATAGATAAACTGAAAGGGGCGTTTGACGTGATCAAAAAACATTACGGCGTAATAACGAAGGTCTGCGGATGGCTGCTTGTGGTTATAGGTATACTCATGGCCACTGGTCTTTTAAGCAGGCTTTTGACGTTTCTGAGCTAACGCGGAAAGGCGGCTTTCGCATGGCGAATAGATCGAACTATGACGACAATTATGCAGCCAAGCCCAGCAAAGGAAAGAACACGGGCGCAAAGGCAAAAAGTACTGGTCGAAGCGCTGCGCAGGTCAAAATCAAAGCTCCTTCTGAAGAGGGAAGCAAGAAGAAGTCGCGCAAAGGCCTCATTATCGGCATTGTGGCATTCGTCGTTGTGATTGTATGCGCCGCCGTAGCCTATAACATACTGGCGCCCGGGGAAGCACCGCAGCAGCTTCAAGCGCAAGGCGAATCAGAAGCGGTGGATAGGGCTGGCTCGTCAGCAGGTGCTTCTGCTGATGGAGGGTCGACCGATTCATCTGGCAACGCAGGTGCGTCGGCAAATGATGATGCGTCCCAAAAGACCGACGCTCCTGATTTTGAGTTGACAACCCCCGATGGCAATACGATTTCACTCTCTGAGCTGAAGGGCAAGCCCATTATTCTGAACTTCTGGGCCAGTACGTGCGGCCCCTGCAAGATGGAAATGCCCGAGTTCCAAAAGGCCTACGAGCAATATGGCGATCAGCTTGAATTTGTCATGGTAAATGCCCCTGACTTTAATGGCGAGACTCGCGAGCGTGCGCTGCAGCTGTTAAGTCAGAACGACTACACCTTCCCAATTTATTTCGATGACACGACGCAAGGGCAGGTGCAGTACGGTATAACCTCAATACCGCAGACTTATTTCATCAATGCGGACGGAACGGTGGAAGCATATGCATCTGGCGCCATCGATTCTTCCACTATTGATCGCGGCATTACTTTGCTCCTAGGTAACTAGCCTGCGTGTAATCAGGCGCAATTAGGATGTGCCAATTGCACATTTTGCAACGCGCAACCAGGGCGCTTTAATCGTATATACGGAAACGTCCTTACAATGCCGTCACATATGAAGCTTCTCCCATCATGCATGTTATTCTTGCGATGAGTCGCCGGATGCTCTTATTGGCTGTATCTGGAAAGGCAACAAGAAAGGATGAGCAGCAGTGGGAGCTATCGGGAATTTCATCTCCAGTTATAGCGGAAACTTCAAGGCAGCTCTTCTGCTCTGGCCGTTCTGTTCTGTTGCGTTTACACTCCCGATTCTCGCCTACCTTTATCATCGTGACGGACGTCTCAAGGCTTCCAGTATTTTAGCCACCTATCTATCAGTACTCTATGCATTGGGAATTGTCTGCTTTACACTCTATCCTCTTCCTGATGGCACATCGGGTCTTGGCATTACCTACGGTGTTTCTCCGCAATGGAATCCTCTTGGCTTTATAGGGGATATAGCAAAAGACGGCCTTCGTGCTGTGTTTCAACTGGTATTCAATATTGTGTTCTTTATCCCGTTCGGATTCATTGCAGGCAGCCTTCTGCGTATGCGTTTTGCCACGTCAGTTCTGTTTGCATGTGGCATTTCGGTTTTGATAGAGCTTGCGCAACTGACGGGCCTGTTTGGACTATACCCCTATGCGTTTCGCTGTTGCGATGTGGATGACGTTATCTGCAATACAGCAGGAGGTATTATTGGTTGGCTTTGCGCTCGGGCCCTTGGAAGTCGGACGGCTGATGAGGAAGCCGCACCGATCATAGACATTCATCCTGGATTCATTCGTCGCTGTGTTGCCATGTGGGTTGACTTTACCCTCGTCTGCATTATTGCGTTCATACCGTGGCTTATCATCTCGCTTGTTTCCGAAATGATATGCAACAAGCCTTTCCAGCTCTTCGGGTTGTCTCCGCAACAGACTGCCTTCTTCAGCATACTGTTTGTAGGTATAGTGGCGTTTACGGTGGTCGAAATCATCGTTCCATGGGTACATGGAGGATCTACGCCAGGGGGCACTTTTGTGCATATGACGATCGAATCGCATAAACGGGCATTGGGTTTTCGGGTTCTTTTTTACGCCCTTCGCACGGCTACTATCGTGGCAGCTGTGCTCATACCTTTTATCATGTTGGTCGTGCTCGGTATATATTATCTAGTGAAGCACTCAATGCCTTACGACCAGCTACCTTGATCTTTTTGGCTTATCGGTTTTCCGCCCAACCCTCAGTAAGATATCCTTGGGCAGCCAGTTCCTTTCCTGCTTCAACGTACTCTTCGGCATTCATGGTCAGTTCAGACATCTCTTCAGCGGTCAGTGCGCGAACCGCTTTTGCCGGAGATCCAAGTACGAGCATTCCGTCTGGTATATTGGCTGTCCCGGTAACGAGGGCACCCGCGCCTATCAAGCAGTTGCTACCGACTTTTGCCCCGTCTAAGACAATGGCTCCCATACCTATAAGTGTGTTGTTCCCAATCGTACAACCATGCACGAGGGCGCCGTGGCCTATCGTAACGCTGTTTCCAATTACCGTGTCGTTATTAAGCGGGACATGGATGCAGGCGAGTTCCTGCACATTGGTGCGGTTTCCTATTACTACCTTACCGCCCATATCCCCCCTTATCGTGGCGTTGAAGAGAACAGTACAATCGTCTCCAAGCCTTACGTCGCCTATAACCATTGCGTTTCTGGCGATCCTTGCCGTAGGGGAGATCTGTGTTTTGCTATAGTCCATATGCACTCCTTTTCAACGCTATTTCGTCTCAATCAAGCACTTTTTCATAGGCGACGCGCGGAGATCCTGCCTCAACTCCCTCAGTAAGATAAACGGTCCCACAAAGGCTAAATCCATTCTTTTCTAAGGCGCGGCGCATGGGCACATTGTTTGAATGGGTATCTACCCGCACTGAGACCATGCCCTCGGCGCGAGCTTTCTCGCACGCAAAAGCAAACAGCATGCCAATAATGCCCCTGCCGCGGAACTTGGCATCAACGGCGCATCGGTGAATAACGGCGTAAGGGCCGTCGGTAAGCCACGCTCCATCAATGTTGCTATAGCAGGTTTCAGGTTTTGCGCAGTAGCGAAACATGCCGACAACGTGTCCTCTATCAAGGATTATGTAGGCGCCTTTTTCTGTGATGTCTTCCTTCCAAACTGTACGATTAGGATATCCGTGCTGCCATTGATCGAAGCCTGATGCTGCCATAGAAGCCTTGGCTTGGTCGGTTATAGCGACGATAGCATCAAGGTGCTCCATGCTTGCTATAACGATCTTCATGACAGTTCTTTTCCTTTCGCAAGAATTCTACGTTTCATGATTACAGCCTTTTCGATAAAGACTACCACCGTGGCGCAGAAGAAAGGTTGTCGGAGTATGAA
>CAYPKC010000134.1:0-4159 GCA_964411215.1 uncultured Eggerthellaceae bacterium
TAATGCGCTTGTTGCCATGAACCAGCCTTCTTACGATAAGTTCATTAAAGAGGTTGCCCCCGGTGCCGTTGTTGTTGCTGATAGCGATCTTATTTCCGGCATTGAAGAAATTCCGGGAATTGAAATCTATGGCATCCAAGCGTCCAAGCTTGCGCAAGATAACGGCCTTCAAGGACTGACGAACATTATCCTGCTTGGAAAACTATGGGATAAAACGCGTTTTTGCGACAAAGAGACGCTTCTTGCCGCCATCGACAAAAGCGTTCCTGCCAGTAAGGAAGCACTGAAAGAAAAGAACAAGCAGGCAGTTCAGGTAGGCATCGACGCGTAAAGCTTTTTTGCCGGTAACATCTTTTGAAAAGTGGGTTGTGCATGCAAGATCTCGATAATATCCCGAATGACCTTCATGAAGTCGGATTGCGCATTAAAGGACTCCGTGAAGCGTGCGATGTGAGTGCCGAGGAGATGGCTCGAGAGCTCGGTGTGAGTTTAGAGACGTATGAGCAATGGGAGGAAAACGGCGAAGATGTGCCGATTTCTGCCATCTATCATATGGCGTCTCAGTTCGGCGTCGATATGACCGAAATCCTTACCGGCACCAACGCCAAGCTAGATACGTATCAGGTTGTGCGCAGAGGCGAAGGCAAAGTGGTTGACCGTCATCCGGGCTATCATTTCGAGGATATGGCCTGGCGCTACCACAACAAAATCATGCAGCCGCTTGTCGTCATTATCGACCCTCATGACAAACCGGTTGAACTCATTACCCATCACGGACAAGAATTCAACTTTGTCATTGAAGGCTCTATCGTTGTCACTCTCGGCGATAAAGAGTTTGTGCTCAACGAGTGGGATAGCATTTACTTCAACCCTGAAATCCCGCACGGGCAGCATTGCCATGGCGACAAAACAGCAAAATTCGTGACGATTATCGCAGAGTAATTATGGATTATGTTCTGAGTAAGTATTGTCCCCGTATTGAGTTCGACTCATACGAGGACTTTGTTGAAAACTTCAAGATAGACGTGCCGAAGGATTTCAATTTCGGCTTCGATGTCATTGATGAATGGGCACGGGTTGAACCGGAAAAGCGTGCGCTTGTCTGGTGTAACGATGCAGGCGATGAGCGCATCTTCACCTTCACGGATATCTCGCGTCTCTCAAATAAGGCAGCGAACGCCTTTGCGGAATTGGGCATCAAAAAAGGCGATGTCGTGATGACCATTTTGAGAAGGCGCTGGGAGTACTGGATTGTGGCCGTAGCGCTTGCGAAACTTGGTGCCACACTGATACCGGCTTCCCTTCAGCTGACGGCAAAAGATATCATCTATCGCGCCCATGCTGCCAACGTGAAAGCGCTTGTGTGCGTCAATGACGACTATGTGTGCGAGCAAGTCGAACACGCTCGCATTGATGCTCTCTCCATTGAATACAGCATTATTGTCGATGGAACGCGCGCGGGGTGGCTTAATTTCGATGCTCTTCTTGATGCGGCAAGCGATCAATTTGAGCGTCCGATGGGCAGTGCTGCCACCACGAGCGACGACATCATGCTCATTTATTTCACGTCAGGCACCACAGGAAATCCCAAAGCGGTTTGCCATAATTTTGCGCATCCGCTCGGCCATATTATTACGGCCAAGTATTGGCAACAGGTTCAAGAGAACAAGTTACACATGTCAGTGACCGATTCTGGTTGGGCAAAATTCGGCTGGGGAAAGATCTATGGCCAGTGGATTGCAGGTGCTGTCATCTTTGCCTATGACATGGACAAATTCGTGCCGTCAAAATTGCTGCAGAAGATCCAAGACTACAAGCTCACCACGTTCTGCGCGCCTCCTACGATGTATCGCTTTATGCTCCAAGAGGATGTCGCCTCTTATGATCTGTCTTCCGTGGAAAATTTTGCGACGGCAGGAGAGCCTCTAAATGCAGAAGTAACGATCCAATGGGAAAAGCTTACCGGCAAAAAGATTCGTGAAGGGTTTGGTCAAACCGAAGGACCTGTGCTTCTTGCCACATTCCCCTGGATAGAGCCGCGGCCCGGCTCTATGGGCAAACCTTCACCGCTGCTTAACGTCAAACTCTTAGATGAGAAAGGCGAAGAAGTCCCGGAAGGAGAAGAGGGAGCCATTTGCGTGACGGGCTTGAAAGAAGCCTATCCGCCGGGATTGTTCGTGAGCTATTACCACGATGAAGAGAACACGCGTGAAGCCGTGGGGGGAAGTTACTACAATCTGCACGATATGGCGTGGAGAGACTCCGACGGCTATTGCTTTTTCGTGGGCAGAAACGACGATGTCATTAAATGCTCAGGCTATCGCATTGGACCTTTCGAGGTCGAAAGCGCGCTTATCGAACATCCCGCCGTCGTTGAGTGTGCCGTCACGGCGGCTCCTGACCCCATACGTGGAAAAGTTGTGAAAGCAACAATTGTGCTTGCCAAAGGATATGAGCCGTCTGATGAGCTTATAGTGGAACTCCAAAACCACGTGAAGCATACGACAGCGCCGTATAAATACCCACGAATCGTTGAGTTTACCGACGAGCTTCCGAAAACAATCGGCGGAAAAATCAAGCGGAAGCAAATCAGGAACTCTGACGGAGTTGAGGATTAGCATGCTCAATTATTATAAAAAGTACACCATTTTTGTGTGCATCATTGCCGTAGCCTTACCCGTTATCATCTCCACTATTTATCCGCTTGTGACCGGGCAGATGATGGCATCAAGCATTGATGGCTTGGTGTATCTGTTCTTGCTCTTTGCCATTGGCCTTTTTCTGGGGTATTGGATATTCGAGCGCAAAGCAGAGGAAAAGACAGAACAGCTGTTAGTGCTCTACAACAAGGACTGCGATCCTCAAAAACTCGTTGATGAGGGCAAACAGCTTGCGGAGGCCATTACGTTTCCGTGCGGCCAAGGGGGAGCTTGGTACCTTGGCTACTATGGACAAGCGCTTCTCGATATCGGTGACCATGAGAAAGCTGAAATCATTTTTGTCGGGCTTTCGAAAAGCATCCAGGCTGCAAAAACACCGTTCCAAAAAGCCATTATTTTGGCGAATCTGCTTCCGTTGGCTTTTAAGCTCAAAGAGCCTGAAGAGGTTCAGAAGATGATTCAAGAGGGATTGGCCTTCTGCAAACAAGACGGACGTCCCCGCATCTCTCAGGTACAAGAGTTTTTCCTCTCGCAGAAAAAGATTCTGGATGCGCGTGAGTCAGGCAATCTCGTTGAATCCATTCAGCTCGATGAAAAGATTCGTACCAACAATGCCTATCCGCAACGACTGCGCGTCGAGCATGCGTGGAATGAGGCAGCTGACTACTACAAGCTTGCCGACAAGGCAAAAGAGAAAGAGTGCCTTGAATATGTGGTTGCCCATGGCAACACGCTGGCCCTTGTCTCGAAAGCAAAAGCGCGCCTAGCTAATGTCTAATATCACACGCGCTTCGCAGGCAGTACGTGCAACGCGCGTGCGTGACAAAGACAAAAAGTAAGCGTCTATAAATCGAGTTTCATTAAACGATCAACTGCATCGATATAGATAGCAAGGGAGTCTTTGAGCAGCTGCTCTGAAACGCCTTCGTTTGCCCCATGCATAGGACCGACCCAATCAGGTTGCGGGCGATCGTGATCTTCGACACCAAAGCTTACCGCGTTTTTGAACTCGCGGGCATAGGTGCCTCCACCGATTGTGAATGGCTTTTTATGCTGGCCGGTATAGTCGTTATAGGCATTGATGCAAGCCTGGACTTCAGGGCTTGTTGGCTCAATGTAGAAGATGGGGAGTGCCAAATCGACATGCAGCGTGCCACCATGCTCTTGTACAAGCTTACCGACACGCGCTTCAATCTCCTCAGCGGTGATTGATTTGGGGAAACGGGCATCGATGGTCTGCTCGAAGTGGCCATCTTTGACGCGGATTGTGCCACCAATGCAGGTCAGAGGCTCAAATACATCGTCGGTTGCTGCAATACCAAGCGTTGAGCCGTCAGTGGATCCCATAATGAGGCGCTCCATTTCCATAAACGGACGCTCTTCTTCAACGTAGAGATCGTTGTCCCAGATGTAGTCGATAATCATGCCGATGGCATTGCGGGTATGCTCAGGATATGCGGCATGGCCTCCAATGCCATGAGCAGTAATTTCTACCATGT
>CAYPKC010000135.1:0-4141 GCA_964411215.1 uncultured Eggerthellaceae bacterium
TTTATGATTAATCCAAATATTCTTGATTCTAATATGCTTTTTGAAGGAGTAAGAAGATGGTTTTACTGTTCCACTATGGGGACAGTAAAACAGAGCGGACTTCCTATACTTTCGCTTGTACGAAGTAAGGAGGTTCCCATCATGCATAAAATGATCTCGCTGATTCCTTTAGCAATGCTTCCAGCAGGCAAAGCGAAAAGAGTATCGGTGTTCGCACGTCTTGTGAATGTTTTCTTCGGCGCGCCTCATATGCGACGCGCAAACGGCATTATTAGCACCAAATTCGACGTTGTCGGAAAGATCTATCGCCTGCTGTCGCGTGCAGGAAGAACTATACAAGAAGTCCCTGTGTATGAGATCGATAGAAGAGGACGCGCCTTTAACGAAACTCTTCCTCGCATTTGGCTTTCTGAAGAAATCACTAATACTTCCCTTACTGACAGACGAAGGGTGTTTGTGGAAAGCTATCCAACGGGATTTGACAAGGGGGGATGGCGCGCTTTAGAGCTTGCAGATCGCTATATGGGAGAAGGCATGCGCAAGAAGGAAAACATCGAATGTTTTCAAGCTGCAGAGATTCTGTACTTGCATGCCATACAGCGAGGCAATAGGGAAGCCGTACGATGCCTTCGTTTTATCTATGAGAAGGATCTTTGCAAGGGAGATTACTTTCAGTCGTATCTCGCAAAACGAGCGAAGCATGCAAGATTTCGCTTGCATGCTTCTGGACTCATGGGATCGAAGGGGTGAAGGAAAGAAGAGAGTGCTATTTTGACTCTATACCTTCGGCCATATCGAAAAGCTCTTTCACCAACTCACCGTATTCATTGATTTCGCTTTTGACCTTTTCGTCAAACATATCCTTGTACATCCAAAGGGCATTGGCATAATCCATCAACGGATCCATATTCGGAATCATTTCAGGGACTTCGGCTTTCCCAAGCTTTTTATCAGCTTCAATGCCCCAAAAGTCAGCATTATCCGCTTTCTGTACCAAGTCAGGAGGAAGCTTATCGGCTGACATGAATGAATTGATATGATCGCGAATCTTATCTTGGTAGTGAATGATTTTTTCTACGAGATGATGGTACGTCATGGGAGGCCTCCTTGGTTTTTAACCCTCTGACGCATTTGATTCTATGCTTTTTGAATTGGTATCCTTACAAGAGTGTCTTCCTGTGAACAAATGGTTTTGTAGTGTTATCCAAGGAGAGTTATTTATTGTTGCATATCGCTGATACAACGCTTGTTTTTCAGAATAGGGCACAAGTTTGTTTTGCGCAGAAAGCTGCTTGTACAAAAGGCGCTCTCATTGGCTACACTCTCACGACCCTTGAAGATATTGTTTCTGATGCCTGGGAGCTTTGGGGCGATGGACGCATCCTCATGTCGTCTTCAAGAAGAAATCTTCTCATTTCGTCGCTTTTATCAACCCACGGATTCAATGAATCTGCCGGCACGGCGAGCTTACTTGCTCGATTTATAGAACAGGCACTGTGTGCGATAGAAACGCGGTATCCTTCGCACTCAGACATACAGGCACTATCGATGCCGGATGCTTACAAACACGTTTTGCTTTTGGCTCTTGATTACGCAAAGTGCCTCACGCAAGCAGGATATATAGAGCCAGTCCAAACCCTGCCTCTTATAGAAGCGTATTTCGATAGAAAAGACATCAAGCTTTCCTCAAACCTATTAGTTGAAGAGCCGTATATGTCATTTCTCCGACGTATTTCGAAAAACCAGTCCTTTGATCTTACTTGTGCATTGAGCGGAGTTTTGGATGTACAAGAGGAGGGATGGGGACAAAGCGAGCGTTCAAATCCGCTTTCATCTGATATATCTACAGCACCCTCAGATGAACCTTCTCATAACGGTCGGAAAGAGATTGGCTTTTTGATGCCGGAAGGACCTGAGATAGCATCTGCCATGATCGCAGATGCTCTTACAGATCTTTTTGAGAAAGATAACATCCGCACTGTTGCCATCTGTAGTGACCGAGCAACCGATCGCTTTTTTGATCTGGTGCCTTTCTTACAAAAGAGCGGGTATCGATATGCTTTGAAAGATATACGCTCTGTCCATGAAACGGAAGTAGGGCGTGCAATCCTTGGCGCCTTGAACATTCTTTTTGATGATGGTGCTCCGTGCGACATCATTTCTCTTGCAACGGATTTTGCCAACAACCCGTATGCGGCTATAGAACCATTTTCATCACGTGATCTTCCGTCACGATCCCGCTATGATCTTCCTGAGTCTATCTATGCGGCAAGTGATTTGAACACACTCTGGAGGGCCGATAAAACCCTTGTCAAAGACGACCTTATTAAAGATCTTACCTTTCTCTCCCCAACATTTAACGCGCTTTTACTAGCGTTTCGCGACGGCCTTTCTCCTGAAATAGCACAAGAGCATATAGAAGATGTGCGAGGCACCCTTGAACACCTTATCGCACAAAGAGCATCTGGCAGCTTTGATAGCGAGCTTAAAGCACTCACTGGTATCTGCGATACTTGCATCGACGCAACTGCGTTAGGGGTCGGCAAAAATCTGCTTCTCGAGACTTTGCAGAATATCTCTTTTTCTGTCAGTCTCGCACACGATAGTGATACAGCAGATGACACCTCATGCCCGTTTGTGTATGTTCTTCCCCTGAGCAAAACGCGGGAGCTTCCGCTTCATTATTTTGATGCGGTGGTCGTTGACAATGCTACCGATGCAGCTTTCAATTCGCGTGAAAGCATTAATGCCTTGCGCGAGCTCCTTACCATGCTTGGGATAGAAAAGGGTTATACCGCTGCAGAACACGCACAACAGCTCTTTGACGCAGCCTTGCAAGCTGCATCGAAAACATGTCTCTTTACGCTGGCGACGTTTAATGATGACTCGAAAGAGACGTACCCTTCTTTTCCTATTGTCGATATGATTGATCTTCTCTTTCCAGGGAAAACTTATCTTGATCTCAAAGATGCAGCGTCATCTGACTTTATTCAAAACGATTTTGAAGAATTTGCGCATCATCATTGCCTTGAACAAGGCGAAGGCGACCTCAGTCGCGGTATGGGGAGAAACTTCCGGATACCTTCTCAAACCATTATTCTCGAAACACCTGTTCGAGGAAATCTCTTTACCCTTACCCTGCCTGATCATATGAGACGAGTACTTACGGCAGACAAAGCCGTACTCATTTCCCCTTCATCGGCAGAGGCGTATCTGTCGTGCCCTTACCGCTGGTTTATCGAGCGCATTATCTCTCCTGAGTCGCTTGATGAGGTATGTAGTGCCCGTGAACAAGGCAGTTTTGCGCATACGGTCATAGAGCGCACCTATGCTCTTCTCAAAGATACTTTTAACGCGACAAGGCTCTCAAGCATCCCAGATAAGGAAGCTTTGGCTTTATTGCATAAAGTATTTGAAACTGCTCTCGCGGAGCAATATGGGCGCCCACCTCTATCAGGGCGATATGTACCGTGCACGCCGGCAGAGAATATGACTGCCAAGACGCTCGAAGAGGCTCTTTATAAAAGCCTTACGTTGCAATCGGCCTTACCGTCGTGCTTTTCGCACATGCTCAGCGAAACAAAGATTGGCTACGGTACATCACACGACGCATTATCCTCCGATTCGCATGAAGCGCCTCAAAACACCCTCAAAGAAGACCTTGCAGCGTGTCCACCCCTTCACTACGGCGGACTTGCCATGCGCGGTAGAATCGACCGTATCGATATCGACCAAAAAACCAATGCGTTTTATGTGCTTGACTATAAAGGTTCGATCAAAGACCATGCGGCAGGGTGCTCTACACCTCCTGAAAGCATTGAAGAACTTGCAAGAGATCTTCCACCTGCTGTCCAAACACTCATCTATGCGAGCCTTATTATGAAAGCAATCCCATCGGACATGGATTGCAAAGCGGCACTTTATACGAGCTACAAAGCAACCTCTCTCGATAATCTTGTTGTCGGATCCTATGAAAGCGACGTAGAAGACATCGCTTTGCTTTCGAATAGAAAATCATCGGTTGGTATGAATATGGCCACATATCTCGATCTTTTAGAGCAAGCTATGAAGATACGTTTTGAGGGTATCTACCAATCTGACATATCGTTTGCCGATAGGTGTCGCAACGCCTGTACTTTCT
>CAYPKC010000136.1:0-4109 GCA_964411215.1 uncultured Eggerthellaceae bacterium
GCCCTTGTTGCCGTGGCGGCCGGAAAGCTTGTCGCCCTGCTGCACCTTGCGCTTTTGCGCCACGTAGACGCGGATCAGTTCGTTTACCTGCGGCGGAAGCTTGTCGCCGTCTTTGCTCGAGAAGCGAAGCACGCCGATAACGCGGCCGCCTGCACCGTGGGGAACACGCAGCGAGGTATCGCGCACCTCATGCGCCTTGGCACCGAAGATGGCACGCAGCAGGCGCTCTTCTGAAGAAGGCTCGCTTTCGCCCTTCGGCGTAACCTTGCCAACCAGAATGTCTCCCGGGAAGACTTCAGCGCCAATGCGAATGACGCCGTCAGCCTCAAGTTCGGTGATTTGGTCTTCTGAAATGTTCGGAATTTCGCGCGTGATCTCTTCGTCGCCGAGCTTGATGCTGCGCGCCTCAATCTCATATTCAGCAATATGGACGCTTGTGAGCAGGTCTTCTGCAACCACGCGCTCAGACACGATAATAGCGTCATCGTAGTTGTAGCCTTCCCACGGCATGTAGGCAACCATCAAGTTCGCGCCCAGGGCAAGTTCGCCATGATCGCAGCTTGGGCCGTCGGCCAGCACGTCGCCGACCTCGACTTTGTCACCAGGACGCACGATCGGGCGATGGTTGATGGAGCCCGATTGGTTGGAGCGCTGGAACTTAGGAATGAGATACTCGTCGTATTCGTTGTCGTCGGTCTGAATGATGATGGTCTGGCCGTCAACGTAGTCGACAACGCCGGAGTTCTGAGCGACAAGGATCTCGCCTGAGTCAACGGCGATGCGGTGCTCAATGCCGGTACCTACCAAGGGTGCCTCGGGGCGCAGCAGCGGCACAGCCTGACGCTGCATGTTGGAGCCCATGAGCGCGCGGTTTGCGTCGTCGTGCTCAAGGAACGGAATGAGCGACGTTGCGACCGACGTCATCTGGCGAGGAGACACGTCCATGTAGTTGACCAGCATGGGGTCGACTTCTTCAGGCTCGCCGAACTCGCCTGCAGCATTCTTCGTACGGCAGAGAATGCGGGTCGACTTCACCCACTTGCCTTCCTTGTCGTGATAGCCAAACTCGCGCGTATCAGGATCGAACAGGTCGTTTGCCTGCGCGATGATGTAGTTCTCTTCCTCGTCTGCCGTCAGATAGTCGACATCGTCGGTGACTTTGCCATCGACAACGCGGCGATACGGCGACTCGATAAAGCCGAACTCATTGACGCGTGCATACGCTGCAAGGGAGCCGATCAGGCCGATGTTCGGTCCTTCAGGAGTCTCAATCGGACACATGCGGCCATAGTGGGAGGTGTGGACGTCGCGGACTTCAAAGCCTGCACGCTCACGGGAAAGACCGCCCGGGCCGAGTGCGGAAAGGCGGCGCTTGTGCGTAATACCTGCCGCTGGATTCGACTGGTCCATGAACTGTGAAAGCTGGGAGCTTCCGTAGAATTCCTTGACAGCTGCCGTGATCGGGCGGATGTTAACCAATTCGTTGGGATTGACGTCGTCGCTTTCCTGGATGCTCATGCGCTCGCGGACGGAACGCTCCATACGGGAAATGCCGATACGGAATTGGTTCTGGATAAGCTCGCCGACCGTGCGGATACGGCGGTTGCCGAAATGGTCGATGTCGTCGGTTTGATAACCCTCAACGCCTTCGTGCAGCGCGATGATGTATTTCATCGTGAGGACGATGTCTTCTTTCGTAAGCGTTGATGAGTCGTTTTCGCTGGGGTCTTCGCCAAGCTTTTTGTCCATCTTGTAGCGGCCAACACGGGCAAGGTCGTAGCGCTGGGCGTTGAAGAATAGTCCCTCAAGCAGCGTGCGCGCCGAGTCGACCGTAGGCGGCTCACCGGGACGGAACCTCTTATAGAGCTCGATCAGCGACTCTTCCTTAGTGGTCGCCGGGTCGCGCTCGAGCGTGCGGCGAAGCATGTCGGAATCGCCCAAAAGCTCAAGGATCTCTTCGTTTGTCTCTGCGATGTCTAAGGCGCGCAGAAGCAGCGTGGCTGGCTGCTTGCGCTTTCTGTCGATACGAACCGACAGGATATCGCGCTTATCGGTTTCGAACTCAAGCCACGCACCGCGGCTTGGAATGATTTTTGCACTATATATAGTCTTGTCGGAGGTTTTGTCGCGCTCTTTGCTGAAATAGACGCCAGGGCTTCTGACCAGCTGTGATACAACGACGCGCTCAGTGCCATTGATAATAAAGGTACCGCGCGGGGTCATAATCGGATGGTCGCCAAGGAAGATCGCCGTTTCCTTTTGGACGCCCGTGTTGTGATTGATGAAGTTGAAGACCACGTTGAGCTTGGACTCGTACGTGACGTCTTTTTCCTTGCACTCGTCAACCGTATAGACCGGATCTTCGAAGTAATGGCTTACATAGGTAAGCGACATATCCTTCGTGTTGGATTCAATCGGTCCGATATCTTTGAATGCTGCAGTGATACCGGTTGTCTGAAACCATTTGAAACTATCGGTCTGGATGCCGATAAGGTTGGGAAGATCCATAACATCTTGGATCTTTGCGAAGCTCCTTCGAGTGCGGTAAAGGCTGCTCTGCTTGGATTTCTTAGCTTTAGCCACGAAGCTGTTCCTCCTTAGTAGTTGCCTGAATAGTGCCGTTTTTGCCCTATCCCGGGCGAAAACGCGCAAGATTCTACGCTAGCGAAGGAGAAACTCCGAGTCAAGGAATTTTTTTAGCAAATATGGATTTTTTGTGGATTTCTAAACGGTCAGCGGCTTACAGCCCTAATGCCTTCTTCAGGCTTGAAACGCGACGCCTGCTGACAGGTATCTTCTCTGAGACCGCGTTGAGTGTCAAGGATAACGTTCCGCCCTTGATAGATTCCACTTCCTCAACCATGGATAGGTTCACAAGGAATGCTCTGTGAACGCGGAAGAACCCGTGTCCATCGAGGCGCTTTTCGAGTTGCGCCAAACTAACGGTTGAAAAATATCTATCGGTGTCGGTTTGCAGGTATGCATAATCGTCGCGCGCCTTGACAAAGCGAATGGTGTCGATGCCGATAAGTATTTTCTTGCCGCCCTTTTCGACAGGGATGCGTTCGTTCTTTTGAGCTTGAGCATGAAGCGCGACTTGCTCCCTGACGCGTGTTATGGCTTGAGCCAGACGCTCGGTTTCAACCGGCTTCACAAGATAGTCGACTGCATTGACTTCGAAAGCTTCTATAGCGTGCTCGCTATAGGCAGTAACAAATACGACAGCAGGCGGAAACTTAAGGTGTTGCAGTGCTTCCGCAAATTGAAGGCCTGTCGCCTCAGGCATATTAATGTCGAGAAAAATGACATCAACCGGATATTCTTTGAGCTTTTCAATTGCTTCGCGAACGCCGGCAGCCTCAACGACAACCTCAACACCGCCGACCTCGCCTAAAAGATATGCAAGCTCTGAACGCGCGGGTGCTTCATCGTCGACGATCATCGCTTTAAGCATGTCTACCTCCCCAATAGTTACATATAGAAGTTGCCCCACAGCACGGCTGCTCTATTATAGCAATTTCGAGCGCCGTTCACCGAATAAACTGCGCAATTCTCAGAGTTGCCGAAGATGGTTTTCTTCATGAAACTGCGTCATTTCCCTATTCAAGCTGGGACAACATCATTCATTTACGAGGTCAGGCAGCGTCGTTTTGCATACATTATTTTACACTCAATGCGTTTATGAATCTAAAAGATCAGAGCATAAAAAAGGTAGCCGACACAAGCCGGCTACCCAAAAACAGAAGGGGCATTAATTACTAAGCTGCCTTTTTGGCCGCACGCTTTTCGACGACGAGAGGCGCAGTTTCTTTCAGACCCCACACGAAGATCCAACCAACGCAGAATGAAATCACCATGATGACCATAATGACGGTCAGGTTTGTCATCGTTGCAATGAAGCCAAGGACAGACGCACCAAGCGTTGCACCTATAAGCTCGCAGATAAGCTGGTTGGAGCCGATGACGGATGCAGCATAACGTTGATCGGTAGCTTCTCCAGGAATGGTGGATTGGATAAGGCCATTAAAGCCAACGCCCAGCCAGGTAAACATGCCGAGAACAACGAGCAATGCCAAGTTAGTACCCATGCCGGCATTGACCACCACAAT
>CAYPKC010000137.1:0-4106 GCA_964411215.1 uncultured Eggerthellaceae bacterium
CAGGGTATCGATCTCGGCACCTTTCTTGCCGATCACGACACCAGGGCGGGCAGTGGTGATAATCACGCGGATCTTATCTCCAGCACGTTCGATCTCGATCTTGGAGACTGCGGCACGGGCAAGATAGGTGTCAAGGTACTTGCGAATAGCAAGGTCGTTCTCAAGGGTCTCCGCATAGTTCTTGCCGGCATACCAGCGGCTACGCCAATCTTCGGTAATGCCAAGGCGGAAACCTGTTGGGCTTACTTTCTGACCCATGGACTTAAGCCTCCTCTCGAGGTGCTACAACGATGGTTATATGGCTGGTGCGCTTGTTGACCCTGGATGCGGATCCCTTTGCGCGGGGACGGATGCGCTTCAGCGTCGGTCCCTCATCAACAAATGCGCTCTTCACTACGAGTGAGGATGCATTAAGTTGGTTGTTGTGCTCCGCGTTTGCAACAGCAGAGTTCAGCGTCTTTTCAACCGTCTCTGCAATGCCGCGGTTAGTGAATGCGAGAATCTCACGCGCCTGCTCGACAGATTTTCCACGAACAAGGTCTACGACCACACGGGCTTTGCGGGGAGACACTCGGACAAATTTGGCAACTGCCCTTACTTCCATGTTCTAACTCCCTACTTCTTACCCTTGTCAGCCGAGTGACCGCGGAATGTACGCGTTGGCGAAAACTCGCCGAGTTTATGGCCGACCATGGATTCGGTTATATATACGGGGACGTGTTTGCGTCCGTCATACACAGCGATGGTGTGACCTACCATCTCAGGAAATATGGTGCTTGCACGCGACCATGTTTTAATCACTTCTTTGGCGCCTTCATCGTTCATCTTCTGGATGCGACCGAGAAGGCGTGGCTCAATGTATGGGCCTTTCTTCAGAGATCTGCTCAACTTTTACTCCTTGCTCGGTTACTTCTTACGACGACGAATAATCAGACGATTCGATGCTTTGTTCTTCTTGCGGGTGCGATGGCCCTTCGTAGGAACACCCCACGGGGTAACAGGATGACGGCCAGACGTCTTGTTCTTGCCTTCGCCACCACCATGCGGATGGTCGACCGGGTTCATAACAGTACCGCGGACGGTCGGGCGAATGCCCTTCCAGCGGTTTCTACCGGCTTTACCGATCTTGATGTTTGAATGCTCGGCGTTTCCAACCTCGCCAATCGTGGCGCGGCAGGTCAGAAGGACGCGGCGCATTTCAGATGAGGGCATACGCAAAATGGCGTATTTGCCTTCTTTGCCCATAAGCTGGATGCTGGTTCCTGCAGAGCGCGCCATAGAAGCGCCTTTGCCCGGCTGCAGCTCAACACAGTGAATAAGGGTGCCGACGGGAATATTCTCCAACGGAAGAGCATTGCCTGGCTTGATGTCAGCAGCAGGACCGCTCATCACAATGTCGCCGACCTTTAAATCCTTAGGATGAATGATGTAGCGCTTTTCTCCATCGAGATAGTGAAGCAAAGCGATGCGCGCTGAACGGTTTGGATCGTATTCGATCGTAGCTACCTTTGCCGGTACGCCGTCTTTGTTGCGCTTAAAATCAATGATGCGGTAACGACGCTTAACGCCGCCGCCCTTGTGGCGTGTCGTGATACGCCCGTTGTTGTTGCGGCCAGCTTTATTAGGCTTTTTCGCTAAGAGCGATTTCTCAGGCTTCGTTGTGGTGATCTCGGCGAAATCCGAGACGGTTTGAAACCTGCGCCCTGGGCTGGTCGGCTTGTATTGCTTTATGCCCATTTCTTTCCTTTCCCGTCCTTTGCTCGCACGCCTTCCCGTACCCCAAAGGACTTCATTCCTTGAACCGGTGATAGCCTGACCTGAAAGGGAGGTTTCAGGTTTGACGCCACCTGTCCACGCGCCCGGGTGTATCCATCATTCACACAGACGCAAACATGGATTTTAACATAAAGAAAAGCCGGATGAGAAAACTTTCCTCATCCGGCCATTGAGCTTTTCGGTTAGGTACCCAGCGTTGCCTGATCAGGGATTTTTGTACCCTTATGCGCACCTAGTCTTTATAGGTAATCTTCGCATGATCGAGAATATATTGATTGGCTTTAAAACGTTCGGCCGATTCCCTGAGGGCAAATCCTTGGCCGTTCTTCTCAATATCTTTGCGAAGTACTTTGGGGTCGACTTCAGGATTCATGGTATGGCACACCTGCTCATAGTCATGATCGGTTACCTGCAAGCCGAAATGGCGGTAGACGGCATCAAGGGCATATCCTTGGGCGAGCATTTCACGTGTTTGAAGCATGAGGAGCATATTGGTTTGCTGCTCTCCCCCATTTTCTTCCACAAACTCTTCCCATGAGCGCCCGGCATTCCTTAAATCCATCTGCAAACTCTCAGAAAGCTTCCGCGACATGGACTCATAGACTTCATCGGCAATCTTGCCTTCGAAACGCTTGGCAAGTTCTGCGACTACAGCTTGACGCTTGTAGGCCTCATATTGTTCGCGCTCGCGCATCTCTAAGCCTTTGGTAACGGTATCGCGCATCTGCTTAGCACTTGAGAACATGGGCATATGCACTTTGACCCACTCATCGGTGAGCTCTGGCACTATTTCCTTCTGCACTTCAAGGATGGTTGCTTTTGCGTGTACCTGCTGTGTGTACTCTTGATAGTTCTCATCAAGGGCAGGGGCTTCAAAGGTAAATTCGCGGGTCTCGCCTACTTTCATGCCGATAATGTTGCTGTCGAAACCTTCCGGCATATGGCCTTTGCCCACCGCATAGGTGCGCCCATCGGTGCAGATGTAGTCAATACGCTTGCCGCCTTCATCAGCTTCAAGGGCAAGCTTTACGTAATCGCCGCTTTGTATCTCGTACGTTTCGTCTTTTTCTTCATCCTTCTTATAAGAGAGATAGCTTTGCGTGAGCGCCATAATCTCTTGCTCAATGGCACCCTCATCGATTTTGAAGGTGAACAGTTCGACTTCGACGGGCTCATAGGACGTCAGTTCGTATTCAGGACGCAAGGCAACTTGAATAGTGAACTTGTACTCGGATCCGGCTTTTATGGGTGACGTGATTTCAGGACGGGGCGGATATGCCGGAATGATATTCTTCTTATCAAGCGCATACGGGATGAGCGCTTCAACCGCACGGTCTGCCACCATGGAGTCCAAGTCTTTAATACCTGTCGCCTCAAACACGGCTTGATCAACTGTTTTGTTGGGATCGACTTCAAGACCCATAACGCGAGCGAACATCTCTTTCGAAGCTTGAAGCGCACGACCCACTTCTTGAGGTGTTGCCGTGATGGAAAGCGTCACGTTTTGGCCATCTCGTTTTTTCTGAACAACTTTCATGAAACTCCTACCTTTGTACTGTGTTTTACCATTCTAGAATATCTGCATCGAGAGGATGTTCATTGACGCATACCTTTGACACATGGCCTTCTCTGATATGGATCACGCGATCGGCGATGGATTCAAACGCGCTGTTATGCGTAATGACCATGACGCACTTTCCGCTGGCATAGCACGTCTGCTGCAAAAGCTTGAGGATCGCTTTGCCGGTTTTGTAATCAAGGGCGCCAGTTGGCTCATCACACAGCAGTATCTTTGGATTTTTTGCAAGCGCACGCGCAATGGCAACGCGTTGCTGTTCGCCTCCGGAAAGCTGGCCGGGGAAATTCTGTATGCGATGCCCGAGTCCTACTGCCTCAAGCGTTTCTTTTGCATCAAGCGGATCTTTGCAAATCTGACTTGCAAGCTCGACGTTTTCAAGCGCACTGAGGTTCTGAATGAGGTTGTAGAACTGAAAGACAAAACCAATGTCATAGCGTCGATAATACGTGAGCTCTTTTTGCGTGAGATTGCTTATGTTGACGTTATCGAGAATGATTGATCCGGAACTGATGGTATCCATGCCGCCGATCATATTTAAGAGAGTGGTTTTTCCTGAACCAGATGGTCCTACCACCACAACGAATTCGCCATTGTTCACGATAAAGCTCATGTTTTTTACCGCTTCGACATCAATCTCTCCCATATGGTAGGTCTTACAGACATTGTTTACTTCAAGATAAGCCATACACATTCCTATTCATTTGATTTCAGCGAGGTGACCATGTCGATATGGTCGAGCTTCTTGCGCATG
>CAYPKC010000138.1:0-4084 GCA_964411215.1 uncultured Eggerthellaceae bacterium
CGCGAACGCCCTCTCTCAGGCGATTTCGCGATTATAGAATTTTTTGAAAAAGAGTTGTTGTACAACAATTGAGGAATACGGCTTATTACAATGTTGTACAGCTTTTGTGAGAGGCAACGGTCTCGGTGGGTCAAAGGGGCGGGTATCGATGGCTTGCAAGAAAACATGGTCAAGAGCTAAAAGAAGCCTCTCTTTGACTTCTTCGGGAGTACTGACAGGACTAATCGCACTTTCTCTCGTGCTCGTCATGGGTTCGATAGCGGGATATGCGGCCTCACTTTCGCCATTCTTCCAGCCGGAAGCCACCGCGCAAGATAACCAAACGACAACCGATACCGAGCGCTTACAAGGCAACACAAATGAGTCTGCACCAATCAACGCCTCTTCAGCTGTACAAGATGGCGCAACTGATCCCCAGACACAAACATCCGCCACCCCTTTGGCTTCCCTTAACGGCACCCCTGTCGCTTCGCTTACGCCTGAACAGCCTGAATCGCAAGACAATACGCAGCAGGCATCCGGACAAGGAAGCGTGCAAACGGGACAAGCAGGCCAGGGCGGTCAATCGGGTTCGAATAACCAAGGGGATTCTGGTCAAATAGCTCCGGAGACACCTAAACCACAAATACCTACACCAGCTCAAGAAGAGGAATACCGACAAGTCCTCGTGATGAAATACAACTGGGCAGTTAATCATTACAATACCCTGTGCGCTGGATACAACCAGCTGATAACAGAGCTGAACGCAGGCCACAGTAGGCCAGGCGCCTCTTTCAGTGGAACCTTAGGACAGAACGGAATGGCTATCTTCATGATGAATATGGAGGAGACCGCAAATAACATTCCGACCAATTCAAAGTACTATCAAAGTGGACAAACCTTGCGGAAGATGTATTCAGATCTCGGAAACGGCGATGTATTCCTCAATCGCATCAAAGGATTCAATCCGATCACCGTACGAAGCGAGCTGACATCACGACTCACTTCTGATGGACGGGTGAGGTTCCTCGTCGATTTTGAAAAGCATGCTGCCCAGGTTTCGCTCTAAGCACGTGCGAAGCGTCATTTTGACAACCTATTATTCAAGATGTTAAAGGCGTGATCGAAATATCCATGAACAAGTTGCATGATGAGATGGTGATAGATGCGCAGGAGCATGCCGACGTGGTGGTGTTAGAAGCATCGGCCGTATCTTCGAGTGCAACATCCGACGTGCATACGAACGCATCTTCGAACGCGGCATCCGATCCATATGTGGATACATCGGATATTACCCTTGAGGTGATATGCACCCGTGATACAGACGATGAACCAGACGTTCCTCTCAAAATCGCATCAATTCTCGACTTCGAGACGCCTTATGTCCTTCGCGGAGAAGACGCCGACTTGACTCGACGTCGATTCACGACACTCTTTCTAGATGTAGCACGCTCTCGGCACGGAAGCACGAGTACCCTCTACCATGCGACCAACGTGTGGGGTGAATCGTTCGCTCTTAAGGTGTTCGATACGAAAAGTGCTGACGCAAATACAGATGTAAATGTTGATGTAGATGCTGGTACGGATGCCAGCGACATAGTGCGCGACAATAATGACACCTTCGAGCGGGAATACCGCATTCATCGACTTGTTTCTGGGATAAAGGGTTTTCCGAGCCTCTATGGTGCCGGAACCTTCGAGAAGCATCCTGCGATCATCATGGAATGGATCGAAGGGGAGACTCTCGATAAGGCGCAGCAGCGGTTGGCGGCCGACGGGGAAGGACGGCTTTCGCCGTTGACTGTCGCACGTATCGGGCGCGATCTGTTCGACATCCTTGCGCGCCTCGATGTCTTAAGTGACAACGTTGTGCACGCAGATCTCTCGACGGCAAACATCATGGTGGACACTTCACGGCTCTCTCTCGACGAGCAGGTCGAAGAAGGCCGCTTCGAGCTTGTCATCATCGATTTCGGCTCTTCCTTCATCGAAGCGGACACGGAACGCGCTGGCGCTCAGGCCAACGCTCAATCGGCCGTTCGCGCACGCATGCACGCGCATCCCCATGCCGGCGGCGCGTCGACCGGATTCGCATCACCCGAGATCTTGGAGCACATGGCCGCGCTCTCGTCGGATGAGGCGACCCTTATGCATGCGGAAGAGGTTGGTACGGCTCGCGTGAGCCCTGCGCTTCCGAATCTGACAACGGCAACGGACGTGTATGCTGCAGCGAGCGTCATCTATCTGCTGCTCGCCGGCGACGTCCCCTATGGCCTAAAGTACCCGAGTGGCACCCACTTCCTTGAGCTTGCCGAGGTCAAGCGCTCGGCACCGCCACGCAGGCGGGTGGGACTGCACGCCCAGGCCGCGACGATCGCGCACGCGCTTATACATGAGCCGGAAGTGGCCGTGACGGTCAACCATACATTGCACGGACTCTCCGGCAACGTCGATGCCTTGGAGCTCAAAGAGGCCATGGCGATTATCGACGATGCGCTGGAAAGCGTCATTGTGGCCTGCCTTGACCCCCAGCCAAAAAGGCGCCTGACCGCTGCAGATGCATGCAGCCAGTTGACGCTTTTCTGCAGCCGATATGCGGAAAACGTCAACAGGAGCTTCCGCGGCGAAGAGCTCGATTCGCTTCGCCCCACAGCGCTTCGCAAAGGCATAAGCAACCTTTCGAGTCGCACGAAAAGGAAGATCAATCGCGCCGGGAAGGTCATAACGGGCGCACTCGCGCTGGTCTCGCTCATCTACACGTGGATTCTCACGCAAGGGGTTGGCGTCACGTTTTCTCTCGGCAACGCCGATGCGCACGGAACGCTGAGCGGATGGATGGTTCCCGTTGCCATTGCGGTCATTTACGTCTTGTGCCATGTGGTTCAAAGCATTCGCGGAACCGCCTCTGTTCGATTTGCGCGAACCACGGTTTTTCTTGTCGTTATCGGGTGTCTCTACGAGTTTTTCGTGCTGCAATCCGCCTTTGATCCGGCCTTCGCGAAGTCGTTTATCTTCTTCGCGGTTCTTTTGAACGTGGCAATTCCTTGGTGCTGGTCTGTTCTTGACCTTGGTTTTGCTGTGAGAGGCGCCAAGATACGAAAACGCCTTGGGGCGGGAAGGGTTCATGTGCCGTTCCGGCTTGATTCTGGATGCGATCACGAAAGGCAAGAGGAGAACCATGACAACGAATAGCACGCCGTGTGCGGTCTTGTTTCACATTATGAAGAAGTATGGAGGCATCAGCAATAAGGAACTGGCGTCGCTTATACTGTCGGGAAAGCCGCTATCGGATGGACAAAGCCCTGTGAGCCGCATCGACGACCGTAGTTGGCTTTCTCGCTTCGTCGTAAACGCTCCTGCTGGATCACATCCTGATAGATATTTCGCAGACTTCACGGTAAGTGCTTTGCGCGTGGTTGCACGCCTGAAATCCAAACGGGGACGCTCTCTGAGTGACGATCAAATCCTTGACCTGATCTGCGGCAAGCATGGCAGGGAGATGGAAAACGCCCTTAAAGCATGCCATCAAGATGTCCATGCGTACCGCAATATGCTTACGCGCCTGCAGGATGAAACGCGGTTTTCGCTTGCCGAGCGCGTTGATATCGCGATGGTGTTTTTCCTAACAGCTGCATGTACCGCCAACGTACGGCACGCTACCGCTATTGCCATGGAGTTCACGAATTCCATCTATGGGCAAAGTGTGGCCACGCCCCTAGTGACGCCCACCTCGCAATATTTCAACCGCAGTCGCAACGTCGCATCGCTTAAAAATGCAGCCATGCTCGGTCTGTTGCGCATTGTGGACGGATACGTTGTAGGTGCACCCCATTGGATTCCTTGCACCGTCGATCAGGTGGTCATCGGATCGATTGCAACCGATAATTACTCGATCACCGATGTCGAATCTGACGTATCTTCCAACCATGCGCGTCTCTATAAACATGGCGACGCATGGTATATCGAGGGCATGGAATCTTTAAATGGAACGGCGCTTATCAACGGGAGCACTCAGGAACGTGTTGTTGTTGAGCCGCCGAAAAGCGAACGCATTGTCGGTCAGCCGTCTCAAGCCGTGCGCATTGAGCCGGGCGACAAGATCGTG
>CAYPKC010000139.1:0-4049 GCA_964411215.1 uncultured Eggerthellaceae bacterium
ATGCGCCCCCGTCTCTGCGCCTCAGGTTTCCCTGATTGCAAAACGGGGGCGCTTGTTCATGCGGCTGATTTTAACATGCCAGACGCACTCTGTACTACTAAGGTCATGTTGTCATCGGAATAAACATCATCGCTATCGTTAATATGATTATGCAAACGACACCAAGTATGACGAACAACTTTGCACCAAACTTGAGCCACGTTGTGTATTCAATCTTTGCAAGTGCAAGGCCGCCCATAATGGCTCCAGACGTAGGAGTAAACAGATTGACAAGACCATTGCCTGCGCTGAAAATCATGATCATTGTTTCGACCGAGAAGTTCAGCTGTGCTGCCAAGCCACCCAAAATCGGAATGGATACTGTTGCCATACCGGAGCTGGATGGAATGAGGAAGGAAAGAACAATGTAGAGTAAGAAGGAAAGTGGTGCGAAGATAATTGCCGACATTCCCTCTAATCCTGCAGCAGCGCTATTCAGGATCCACGTATCGAGTCCCGTTTCGGACATAAGCACCGTAATAGAACGGGCAAGTGCGATAACGAGTACAACCGACATCATATCTGCAGCACCATTAATGAATGCTTTTACAAAGCGTGATTCAGACACGCCGCCTATAGCGCCAATAATGAGCGCCATGATCAGGAACCAGACCGAAGCTTCGTCAAAGTACCACTGTCCAAGCGGTACACCAGTTAAGAACGAAGACCATGCTGGAGATACTTGTTCTTCAGCAACATCGGTACCAACAACATTTTCATCGAGTGTGAGCTCCGTCTCAGTTGCCTCATCATAGACGGCAGTGATATCGGCGCTTGTCACTTCAGTTTCTACAGTAGCGGTTTCTTGGCCAGCTACAAATCCGTCAAAACCAAGATCTTCCCACGGAATAAACGACACGATCATAACAACGAACATAAGGGCAAAGACGATGAGCGCACCCTTTTGGCGACCAGACATCTTAGGAACAGAAGCGCTGTCTTCAGTAGCATCTTCTTTTTCAGACTCTTTCAGTCCCCACTCGTTCATCATGTCTTCTTGTTCTTGCAAAGAAAGGATGGTAGAACCTTTGTCCGCTTTCACTTTCTTCGCATAACGCATGACAAACCAGATGGAAATCGCAAGCGTTACGAGCCAAAGGACGACACCAAGACCCATGATGATGCCTTGATTGATAACAATGCCCGTGCCAGATAGCGCGTCGACAGCAACACCAACGGCAAACGGGTTGACTGTCGATCCTAAAACACCACATCCAGCGCCAAGCAAAACAACAGCAGCACCAACAAGACTATCAAAGCCTGCTGCTACCATGGTTGCTGCTAAAAGGAGGTAAAACGGTACGGTTTCTTCACACATACCGTAAGTCGTACCGCCAATAGAAAAGATAAACATCAATATTGGGATAAGGACAAGCTCGTTGCCCTTGAGTTTATGGACAAGCGCTGCAATGCCTGCATCAAGCGCACCTGTCTCAGTAATAATTCCCAAAAAACCGCCAAGAATCAGAACGAACAAACACACACCAATAGCATCTTGAAAACCAAGGATTGGCGCCGTAACAATATTGGCCAGTGTTGCACCAGTTACCGGAACAAACTCACCTGTTGCAGGATCTATTGAACCGGCTCCAACTGCACCCATAATCATCGTGATAATCGCAAGAACGACCAAGATGATCAATAAGATAGTAAACGCCGATATACTGCGCCTTTTCCTATCTTTCTTCTTTGCATCAGAAGCCATGATGCCCTCCTAACCTCAATAGGGGTTCCTTCTTTTCATAAGAGATATAACGCCTTTAAACGATCATTCTTTCGAATTCCCATAATCGCTTAACGCATCATTCGCAATGGTTTGACATGATGTGAACTCGCTTAAGGGCTTCTACCTAAGCGAGTTCACCCAATAAGGTCTAATCCAAGGTAATGGATGTACCCGTCTCTCCTTTAAGACCGGCAGCTGCACATTCAAGAGAGGTAATAAGCGCAGTACCATTCGGATATGCCTCTAAGTATTCAAGACATGCCTGGATCTTTGGCAACATTGAACCAGGTGCAAATTGACCTTCTTCAATATATTTACGAGCCTGGCTTACTGTCATATGGTCTAAGGCCGCTTGATCGGGCTTATTAAAGTTGATACACACTTTCTCGACGGCGGTAAGGATTACTAACATATCCGCCTTGAAGTCTGCGGCAAGCTTTGCGCTGGTACGATCTTTGTCTATGACGGCTGGAACGCCATGATAAGAATCGTCATATTCAATGACAGGCACGCCACCGCCGCCTGCAGCGATGACGATATAACCGTCATCCATCAGATCCTTAATGGCGTCCAACTCTACGATACGTTGCGGCTTTGGAGATGCTACAACCATACGCCAGCCACGTCCAGAATCTTCTTTATAGGTCGCTCCGGTTTCTTCAGCAAGCTGCTTTGCCTGCTCTTCCGTATAAAACGGGCCAATAGGCTTTGTCGGATGCTGGAAAGCCGGGTCTTCTGGGTAAACAACAGTCTGAGTGATGATTGTTGCCGTCGAACGCATAATAGATCTTTTCTTTAGTTCTCCCAAAAGCGTTTGGGAAAGCTGATATCCGATATAGCCTTCGCTCATGGCTCCGCATTCCGGGAATGGCATTTCAGGCGTTTTGCCGTCATGCTCATGTGCAAAGTCAAACGCATTAGCAATCATACCGACTTGGGGTCCATTACCATGCGTTACAACGACATTGATGCCTTCGGCCACCATGTCGATGATGTTAGAAGCGGTGTCTTCTAGTAGTTCTAGCTGTTCTTGTGGCGAGTTACCAAGCGCGTTGCCTCCTAGCGCCACAACTACGCTTTTGCCATCACCTTTCTGATAGCCCATTGTTACTCCTCTCCGCCGCACATAAGCGCCGGTCAAATCCTAGCGTGGAGGGTTCTATTACCCTCCACGCAGTTATCTATCGAGTATTACCTTAAGGTTGCATACATGATTGCCTTAATCGAATGCATACGGTTCTCCGCCTCATCAAATACACGGGATTGCGTAGATTCGAATACGTCATCTTCAACTTCCATCTCGGTAATACCGAACTTCTCGGCAATATCAGCACCGATCGTTGTATTGGTATCGTGGAAGGATGGTAAGCAATGCATGAAGATAGCATCCTTGTTCGCAAGCGCCATGAGCTCCTTGGTTACACGGAACGGCTCGAGCTCCTTGATGCGCTCAGCCCACAGGTCTGCAGACTCGCCCATAGAAACCCAAATGTCAGTGTAGAGAACGTCTGCGTCCTTCGCAGCTTCCTTGGCATCATCGGTGAAAGCAACCGAACCGCCGCTGACCTTACAAAGCTCTTTGCAGGTCTCAACAAGCTTTGGATCAGGCATAAGAGCTTTTGGGCCACAGCCTACGAAGTTCAGACCAAGCTTTGAACAAACAACCATAAGAGAGTTACCCATGTTGTTACGAAGGTCACCAAAGAAAACAAACTTCAGTCCCTTGATACCTGTGGGGAAGTTCTCTTTGACCGTAAGCATATCAGCAATCATCTGCGTAGGATGGAATTCGTCTGTCAGGCCGTTCCATACCGGAACGCCAGCCTTTTCGGCGAGCTCTTCCACATCCGCCTGCTTAAAGCCACGGAATTCAATGCCGTCATAGAAACGACCGAGGACGCGAGCCGTATCTTCAATGGACTCCTTGTTACCCATCTGCGAGCTACCAGGATCCAAATAGGTTACGCCCATGCCCAGATCCATGCCTGCTACCTCAAACGAGCAGCGCGTACGGGTGGATGTCTTCTGGAACAAGAGAACAATGTTTTTACCCTCGAGATAACGATGAGGTGTGCCGGTACGCTTTAAGTTCTTAAAATCCTGTGAAAGATCAATCAGATAATTGATCTCTTCGGGCGTGAAATCAAGCAACTTTGTGAAGCTGCGGCCGCTGAGATTGACAGGCATTAGAATCATTCCTTTCGTGATTGTTTCTATTAAATAGGCACGCTTCGGATGGTTTGTGTTTATTCCGGATCGCGCCAGAATGGCATAGACATGCAAC
>CAYPKC010000140.1:0-4038 GCA_964411215.1 uncultured Eggerthellaceae bacterium
CGTTACGCAGACTGGCGCATTATGACTACTGGTCTGATCGATTGAAGCGCTCGGTTTTGCTCGATTCAGGAGCAGACCTTATCTCGTATGGTATGGGCGAGCATTCAATCGTGGAGATTGCGGAAGCTCTTGAATCAGGTCTTTCCATTCGCGATATCACTTTTATAAAAGGGACGGTCTACAAGACAAAAAGCCTTGATCATGTCTACGACTATCAGCTGCTTCCATCGTTTGACGCAATGGTGCACGATCCGCTTGAGTATGCCCGCTCATTTGCCATTCAATATGAAAACGCTGATCCTTTTACGGGAGAGCGCCTGGTTGAGCCGTATTCGGATCATGAATTCGTCGTTCAAAACCCACCGGCGGATCCCCTGTCGCAAGAAGAGCTAGATGCCGTGTATGCGCTTCCGTATACCAACAAGTGGCATCCAACCTATGATGCCCAAGGCGGTATCCCGGCTCTTTCAGAAGTCAAATTCTCGTTGACGTCCAATAGAGGCTGTTTTGGCGAATGCGCCTTCTGCTCATTGAATTTTCATCAGGGAAGGATTGTGCAAACGCGAAGCCAGGAATCAATTGTTGCAGAAGCCAAGCGTATGACGGAAGATCCGGACTTTAAAGGGTATATCCACGATGTCGGAGGACCGACTGCGAATTTCTTTACGCCGGCGTGCGCGAAGCAGGAAAAAGCTGGAGCATGCAAGGGAAAAAGGTGCCTGTCGCCAGTTCCGTGCGCGCGTCTTTCAGCGGATCATGCCCGCTATCTCAAGTTGTTGCGCGCTTTGAGAAATCTGCCGGGTGTGAAGAAGGTCTTCATTCGCTCAGGGATACGATTCGATTACGTCATGCTGGACAAAGAGCACGGTCAAGAATTCATTGATGAAATTGCAAAACATCATGTCAGCGGGCAATTGCGGGTTGCGCCGGAACATGTCTCGGAAAAAGTTCTGACTACTATGGGCAAGCCAGATCATCAGGTTTATGAGAAGTTCGTCAAAGCTTTCGAGAAAGCGACGCGCGCCTGTGGCAAAGAGCAGTATGTCGTTCCCTATCTCATGTCTTCGCATCCAGGAAGTGGGCTGAACGAAGCAGTCGAACTTGCTGAATTTTGCAAAAAGCTCGGCTTCAATCCGAAACAAGTGCAAGATTTTTATCCGACGCCGTCAACGCTTTCAACTGTGATGTATTACACCGGGGTTGACCCGCGTACCATGGAGCCGGTATATGTTGCAAAATCACCCCACGAAAAGGCGTTACAACGAGCTTTGTTGCAGCCAAAAGATCCTCACAACAAAAAGCTGGTCAAAGAAGCCTATAAAAAACTTGGGAATCAGGCGTAACTAAGGTTTAGAAAGCAAGCGTAACTCACGCGCTATTGCGCCTTCAAGCCATAGATATCAGTGACGTAGTCAGTCAGATCAAACCACATATGGTCTGAATGCTCCATACGGCCTTTCATGAAGCGGAATAACTCTTCGCGCGATGAGCTGCCAGATTTCTTAAAGACATTGCGGACATGATATTTCACGGCAGCTTGCGTCAGGTACATCGTCTTCGCAATGCGCGCATTCGAATCACCATCAAGCAGAAACGCTGCCACTTCCTTTTCACGCGGGGACAGGTGCAGTTTTCGAAATTCAATATCGCGAAGGCGCTGGAAACCTAAGACAATATCCTGGGCACTGATCCAGTCTCCCGTGCTGACCTCAAGCACCGTTTCTTCGTTTTCGGGAAGAGCATCCCCGGCCTTATAAATCCATACGTCTTTTCCAAGTTGGGGAATTCGCCTGAAACAGTCACTCTCAGAATAGTTCCGACGCAGAACCATAAGCGAACTAGAAAGAAGGGATGCGACCTTAGACATAGCGACCTCCAATGACCGAATGTTTAAGGGGCGACAACTCATTCGGAGATCTGATATGAAGTCTAGGCGATCTCTCACAAAGACTCAACAGAATATCTGGGTGAGCAGAATAATGAATGATGTTTATAAACTGTCCAGCGAACGCTTTTTGTAGTGCCAAATAATGTACACTTTACAACAACTAATTCACCTTATATCTAATGAGAAAGATGGTGGTTTGATATGGCAGCTCCTGCTACCGAACATGTCAGAAACATTGTATTAGTTGGGCAAGACGGGGCAGGAAAAACCTCGCTTGCTGAGGCAATGCTATACGTCTCAGGTAAGACCCCTCGCATGGGAACAACGCATGACGGAAAATCTTACCTTGATTACGACTCCGAAGAGATCAAACGCAAGTTCACCATCAACACCTCTATTGCGCCGATCCCGTACAAGGATTACAAGATCAATGTCTTAGATACTTCGGGTCATCCTGATTTTATCGGCGACACGCTTTCTGCGATGCAAGCAGCCGAGATGGCGCTTTTTGTGGTCGACGCTGTTGCCGGCCCGCAAGTAATGACGACGCGTTTGTGGCGCGAAGCTGAGAATATGCGCCTGTCCAGGGCAGTTTACATCAATCATATTGATCGCGAGAACGCAAACTTTGATGCGGCCATGGCATCTCTTCATGCACGTTTCGGTTCCCGTTTGGGCGCTGTCACTATTCCAATGGGTGTGGACAAAGACTTCCGCGGCGTTATCGACGTCATTCGCATGAAGGCCCGCTATCTCTCCAGCGGTGGTATTGAAGAGGTTGTCGAAGATATTCCTGAGGAATACATGGACGCTGCTTTGGTTGCCCGCGACAAGCTCTGCGATCTGGTTGCCGAGGCAGACGACGAGCTTATGATGAAGTACCTCGACGGAGAAGAGCAGCTGACGCAAGATGAGCTAGAATCTCTGCTTGATAAAGCCATCGCACAAGAGCTCATCATTCCCGTGTTCGTTGGCTCAACCATCATTATGCAGGGCGTGAAAGGCCTGATCGAAGACATCTGCACCTACTTCCCGCATCCGAGAAGCCACGGAAGATTCCATCAGATGGCAGATGGCGTTACCATTCCGATCGACGAGACGAAGCGCCCGTCAGCATTTGTCTTTAAGACCGTCTCCGACCCCTTTGTCGGCCGTTTGAGCTTCTTGAAAGTAACGTCTGGCTACCTTGAGCCAGGCATTGAGCTTGTCAATGCGCGTACGGGCAAAAAGGAGCGCCTGGGCAAGATTCAGATCATGATGGGCAAAGAGCTTACCGACGTGAAGAGCGCCAAAGCCGGCGACATTGTGATTGTGCCAAAGCTTTCTGAAACCCGCTCCGGCGACACGCTTTCTGTTGAAGGCGACATCCAGATTGAGCCGCTTAAATTGCCAGAGCCGCTCTATCCTGTTGCTATCGAGGCGGCCAACAAGAACGAAGAAGACAAGCTAGGCACGTTCTTAGCGCGCGCAGCAGAGGCCGATCCAACCGTCAAGATTGTGCGCGATGAGCAAACACACCAGACTATTCTGCATGCTATGGGCGAGGCGCAAGTTGACATGATCCTCTCGCGCATGAAGGAACAAGCGGGCGTTGAAGCACATCTGGTACCGGTCAGAATTCCGTATCGTGAGACCATTCGCAAGACGGCAGAAGCGCAAGGTCGCCATAAGAAGCAGACCGGTGGCGCTGGCCAGTTTGGTGATTGCTGGCTCAGACTCGAGCCATTCCCAGGCGGTGGCTATGAATTTGTTGACGAGATCAAAGGCGGCGTTATTCCAAACGGCCTGATTCCTGCCGTTGACAAGGGCGTGCAAGAAGCCATGGCAGAAGGTTTCTTGGCAGGATATCCCATGGTTGATATCAAGTGCGCCGTTTTCGATGGCTCGTATCATCCTGTCGACTCCAACGAAATGGCATTCAAGACAGCGGCACGCATTGGCTTCCGCGCAGCATGTGAAAAGGCAAATCCCATCATCTTAGAACCGGTTGCTTCAATGGAAATTGAAGTTGAGGAAGAGTATGCAGGCGCTGTTATGGGTGACATCTCAACACGTCGCGGCCGTATCATCGGCACCGATGCAGGTGAGGCAGGAGAGACTATTATTAAAGTGCGCGTGCCGTATGCCGAGGTCATTGGCTATACGAAAGA